>NZ_KV804410.1:96889-143357 GCF_001811315.1 Bacteroides sp. HMSC067B03
AAAAAACAGTTGCCTGAACTTTCTGAAACATCAGGAGTATGAATGGAGTTATGCCGAAACAATCCAGAAGAAAGCTCCTCTCTATGAAACAGAATCAGATAGTGTATATACACTCGATGAGTTATACAGAATGCTATACGATACTTTGAACAAACTCCCGGAAAACTATCGCACAGTTTTTCACAAAAGTTTCTTCGAAGGTAAAACACATGCAGAGATTGCAGAAGAAATGAACCTCAGTGTAAAATCCATCAACCGGTACAAACAAAAGACTATGGAACTTTTACGAAATGAATTGAAAGATTATCTACCTTTACTCTTATTCTTCCTTTCCCCCGAGATGTAAGTTCTGTGCCAAAATGCGGCACTCTGCACGATTAATCTTACCATTTTCCGTCCGAGGAATATGATTAACCATTCGGATATATTGGGGGCGATAATACGGTTCCAACACAGCCTGTATCCTGCCTTCTATCGCTGTCAAATGCAACCGTCCTTCTATTAATAAAGTTACAGCCTGTCCCAAACGCCGGTCCGGAACCGAAGTGATGACAAAGGGTACATCAATCAATGACTGGAGTCGTTTCTCCATTTCTTCTGCCTGAATTTTAATTCCTCCACTGTTGATCACATTATCTTTCCGTCCTAAAATCATAAAACTTCCATCGGAATAGATACGTGCCATATCATTTGTCTGCAAAACCTCATCGCAAACAAGAGGTGCTTCAATGACCAACGTGTTTTCAGAAGACAGAGATAACCTGACGGAAGAAAAAGGATAATAGTGTTCTGAAGCTGATGCTCCGTTCAACCGGCGAAGGGCTATATGAGATAATGTCTCAGTCATGCCATAAGTAGAATAAACTGCTCCCGGAAGTCTTTTGATTTCTGCTTCTAAAGCACTGTCAACTGCTCCGCCACCAATAATCAGAATATCCGTTTGCTGTAACCGTTCTTTTTCTACAGAAACTTGAAGCGTATTATAAACTTGTAAAGGGACCATGGCTGCAAACTTCAATGATTCGTTGATATCCGCCAATGGATGACCGGTAGCAGGACGGACAAATAAATTCAGACCTGCAATCAAAGACCGCACCACTACCATCATTGCTCCTATATAACGAAGATTCATACACAGCAGCGCTTTATCTCCCGGTTGCAAATTTAAAAATTCGCAGGTAAGACGTGCACTCTGCATCATCTGCTCCTTACGAACGGTTAATTCTTTAGGCGTACCAGTGGAGCCGGAGGTATGAACCTTCATAAAGGGTGAATCATTAAACCACTCACGAAGAAAAAGGAACAAATCTCGTATGGCAGAAGGATATGCATTTTCGCCCTCTGCCAGAAGTCTGCTTATATCATCGGGAGTATATTCTCTTCCCTCTAACAGTAAACGTTGTTTTTGCCGGTCAAATATCATTGTCGGGAGTCGTCATTTACAAAACCACAAACAGTCTTTTCTTATTTCAAGGGGCATATCTACATTGTCAGTAAAAAGCATTCCTGTTCCCAATCCTTGTGGAAGCGAATTATTAAAAGTTGCGCACCATTGTGCAATGGCATTCAGACCTATATTCGACTCTAAAGCAGAGGTTACCCACCAGCCTATATTTCGCTTTTCTGCCTCTGCAATCCATTCTTCTCCCCCTGTAAACCCACCATGAAGGGAAGGTTTGAGAATAATGTACTGCGGACGGATGGCTGAAAGAAGTCTTTGTTTTCCTTCCAAGGTATTACAGCCTATCAACTCCTCGTCCAATGCGATCGGTAACGGGGATTCTGAAGTCAGACGTGCCATTTCTTCCCATTGACCGGCGCGGATCGGTTGTTCAATAGAATGTATGTCAAGTTCGGAAAGACGTTTCAGCTTTTCCATTGCATCAACCGGAGAAAAAGCACCATTGGCATCTACACGTAACTCAACTTCTCCAGCTGAAAAATGGGCACGTATATGACGGAGCAAAGCTAACTCTTCTTCAAAGTTAATAGCTCCTATTTTTAGCTTGATACAGCGAAATCCCTCTTTCATTTTTGCTTCAATCTGGACAAGCATTTTATCAAAATCTCCCATCCAAATAAGTCCGTTTATAGGAATACCTGCCTCTCCACGTGAGAAAGCTGTATTCCATAAAGCCCAAGTACCTTCAAAAAAGTGCCGGATAGCAGTCTCCAGTCCAAAAAGAATAGAGGGGTAATCACGTAAAGCCTCTCCATCCAGCTTTCCTCCTTGTTCTTCTACCCATCGGCATACGTCAGCCAGTCTTTTCCCGTAGTCCGGGAGATCGTCACAACTCAATTTGGGTAACGGAGCACATTCCCCCACTCCCACACGTCCGGGAAATTCTGGCGAAGTAAAATGAACATACCAGACTTTCCGCGTAGTATATACGCCTCGCGAGGTTCCTGCAGGTTGCTTGAAATGAAGCAACCGAGGAACAATTTCTATCTTACAATTCATTTTCAATAAAAAAGAATGCTATAAAAAATATGATTACTATCTCAGCAGAATAACTCCAAACAATAAAAACATGTTTTCCCTTTTACAATTTATAAAGGGAAATTATTAAAACATAAAGAGAAATTCTCAAAAGATAACCATGTTTTTATTTAGCCCGGAAGCTGACCTCATACATCTTTTATAGCATAAATTGTTTTTTAAATTAAGGGAACTTCGGATATTTCTTAAAGTTGGGTTTGCGTTTCTCCAAGAATGCATTCTTTCCTTCCTGAGCCTCATCTGTCAGATAGTAAAGCAATGTCGCATCTCCTGCCAGTTCCTGAATACCTGCCTGACCATCCAGTTCCGCATTCAGTCCGGCCTTAATCATACGCAAAGCCAACGGACTGAGCAGCATCATTTCTTCCGCCCATTGCACATATTCATCTTCCAGTTGCTCCAATGGGACGACTTTATTCACCAATCCCATATCCAAAGCTTCCTGTGCATTGTACTTGCGGCAGAGGAACCATATCTCGCGTGCCTTTTTCTGTCCTACCACACGCGCCAGATAAGACGCTCCAAATCCGGCATCAAAGCTACCCACGCGAGGGCCGGTCTGTCCGAAGATTGCATTTTCCGAGGCAATGGACAAGTCGCATACCACATGAAGTACATGTCCGCCTCCGATAGCAAAGCCGTTGACAGCAGCAATTACCGGTTTAGGAATACTGCGGATTTGCTTCTGTACATCCAAAACACTCAGACGAGGAACACCGTCCTTGCCTATGTATCCGCCACGCCCTTTCACATTCTGGTCACCACCCGAACAGAAAGCTTTGTCACCGGCACCTGTGATCACTATCACATCAATATCCGCTTCTTCCCGGCAAATACGCAGTGCATCACTCATTTCTGCCGTTGTAGTCGGAGTAAATGCATTTCGATAACGTTCACGGTTAATAGTAATACGGGCAATTCCATTATAGTAATCAAAGAGAATATCTTCGTATTCTCTGATGGTTGTCCATTCTCTTTGTGTTGGCATAATCTATTTTTGTTTTAGTTGATGATAATAATCTTTCAAAATACGCGCATCTTTGTTCTTATTGGTGAATACTTCCATCAGAACCGGTTGTTCCAAGGCCTCCGGTTGTGCGAAGGTCTTCATCGCTTCGGCGAGTTGTTCATCGTTCTCTACCCGTTGGTAAAGGAATCCGCGTTCTTCTGCCCATCCTTTGGCTGATGTTTTATGAACAGCTGTGATGTACTTATGCGAAGTACCCGACATATCCAGTCCGGGTAATGTATGGAATATCTCCCCCCCTCCGTTATTCAACAGAAGAATACGTAAATTGGGACGGACATTGATGTTCCACAAAGCATTCATATCATAGAAGAAGCTAAGATCGCCTATAGCTATAAAATTCAGTTTATCCGAACCTGCGGCATATCCTATTGCCGTAGACAATGATCCTTCGATACCGCTGGTACCCCGATTGCAGCACACTTCAATCGTAGAAGGCAGCGAATACAACTGGGCATAACGGATCACAGAACTGTTTGCCAGATGTAATGCACAGGATTCCGGCAATGCTTTTATCAATGCACCGATAGCCGACATCTCGGAATATCCGAATTCCGGTTCGGGAATGGTCTTACAATAATTTTCCCATACACGAGGATATTCCGGCACACGGTTATCGAGCAAAGGAGCTATTTTCTCCAGAAACTCAAATGGGTCCATTTCGATAACGGTAGTCAGAGAACCATAAAGATCAATCACTTCTCCATCAGCAGATACATGCCAGTGTTCTTTAGGCGGATGTCGGCGAAGATATTTTTTCAATCGCTTGGAAACGACATGTCCACCATAGGTAATCAGCAACTCGGGAGTCATCTGATCGATCTTCTCTTCGGGCATTGCATAAAGCGCCGCATCGAAATTCTTTACCGGAATACCGGGCACTGTCTGATTACCAATGTGCTCCGTCAGCCAGGCGAAGTGTTTATACAATAATTTGGTATGCCGCTTCTCAAACAAGTAAATCAGATTCATCTGACCGACAATCATCATCCGCTTCTGATACCTGTTCAGCCGTTCGATCAGATCATTATAATCCCGGTCGTATACATTCAACCCCTGATAGCGCGTGATAACTCGTACTTCGGGCAGCGATTCCACCGTAAACTGGAATAAGGGTTCGGAAATAGGAATATTAATATGTACCGGACCTTTTCCATGATGGTTCGTCTCCAGCAGAGCTTCATTTACCAGGCGGTTGCAGTACCATTCATCTTCTTCTGTCTGAATCTCCGGCAGGTTTACCGACTTCTTGACCAATGTCTGAAAAACACCGGGTTGTGGCAAAGTCTGTCCGGCCATCTGTCCGATCCAGGCAGCAGGACGATCGGCAGAGATAACGACTAGAGGAATATTCTGATAGTACGCTTCTGCCACAGCAGGATGAAGATTGAGCAACGCCGTACCGGAAGTACAACAAATGGCAGCAGGATGCCCGCCATGCAGTGCAAGACCCATTGCAAAATAACCGGCACTCCGTTCATCCGTCATAGCATAACAAGTAAAACCCGGATGAGTAGACAATGTATGCACAAGAGGTGCATTACGGCTACCGGGGCACAACACTACTTTCGTAATTCCATGCGCCTCAAGCAGTGCAACTAGCTGAAGTATATTTTTCTTATCCGAATACATATTGATAGTGATTAGCTTGTTAGTGATTAATCATTATGGGGGGCAGACACAAGAATACGCCTCATCGTCTGCAATTTTTTTTCCGTTTCCTGCCATTCATCATTCAACTCCGAAGAGGATAACAATCCGCCACCCGCATAAAGTGTCAGCTGTTCGTCTTCAATGTGCATGCAGCGCAGATTCACATATAAATCAGTCCGTCCTTCCGGATCGAGCCAGCCTATAAAACCGGAATAGTACTTGCGGTCATATCCTTCATTTTCCAGAATAAACCGATAAGCCTCCTCTTTAGGCAGTCCGCATACGGCAGGAGTCGGATGAAGAACTTTCAGAAGATCGCCCAGATTTCTATTATCTTTCAATGAGAAATGAAAATCGGTTTTCAGATGCGACAAAGCACCGGCATAAGCCGGATAAGGTCCCTTCTCTGTAGAATGAATACCCAACGAGAGAAGCTGGCGACGAATATAAGATGCTACATAATCTTGCTCCTGACGGTTTTTATCATCCCACTCTTGCGGCAGTTTACCATCCAGCAAAGGTTGGGTTCCTGCCAAGGCGACTGTGTTCCATTCATTTTTTTCGCCCGACAATATGATTTCAGGAGTACTTCCCAGCCAAATGCCAGTCTGAGGAGTGTAACACAGATAAATATAAGAATGAATATAGCGTTGACAGGCAGCACGAAAAACGGCTGAAGGGGAAAACTCCGGATGCTTTCCAATAGTAAGACTTCGGGAAAGCACCAGTTTATCAAAAGTAGCATCACGCAAGGCTTCGATAAATGTATGAAAACAGGTCGCATACTTCTCTGAACAAAGGGTTAAAAAAGATTCCTTCGGATAGGTTTGCAAGTTTAGTTCTTCCTCTTCATCCGTATCGGTTTCCACAGGCAGTGGCTGCCCTGTCTTATCCGACTGTATCAATACAATCGGACATGACTTCTCTACACAGAACGGAGCAATCACAAATCCCCTTTGTCCGTTCAGTTCTTTCAAATCGTAAATCAAGCGGACGGCTCCGGTGTCTTCTGTCAACAGACGAGGAAATCTCTCCCCCGGAACACGATAAACAGCAAATGGCTGTTTCCGCTGAATGAGTGCATCAATAGTTGTCAAGTTCTTTTTTTCGTCGGTCATCTTTTTTTCATCACACTGTTGACTACTCGTATGGAGGACACCAGTTTATTGGTTGAAGTAAAAACGTCCACATTCCACACATGGGAAGAACGTCCTTTGTGTACGATCGTCGCTACCGCCCGTACCGTATCACCCTCGTGTGCAGAAGAAATATGATTTCCGCTGACCTGCATTCCTACCACGATTTCATCCGGCTGGCAGAGAATCATCGAGCCAAGTCCGGCAACTGTTTCTCCCAACGCAAGTGTAGCTCCTCCATGCAAAATGCCGAAAGGCTGACGGGTCCGGTGATCTACAGGCATCGTTGCCTCTACGCGGTCTTCATCGGCATATGTATATTGAATACCTAAATTACCCATCAACGCATGGCGTGCCTGCGCATTCAACTGATCCAACGGAATCTCCGCTGCACGAACTTCCGCTATAATTGCCTTCTCGACAGCTACAGCCACTCCGTCTTCCTCATTGGAAGCAGTCACATAGTCCGCACATACCTTTACAGAATCCTGAGAATGCCCCATGGCTACTCCCAATCCGGCCAGTTGAATCATGGTTACATCGCATACCCCATCACCGATAGCTATGACTTCTTCACGCTTCACATCCAGTTGCTCCAATAAAGCACCCAGTGTATTGGCTTTATCAATCGCACATGGTACTACTTCCAGAAAATAAGGTTCGGAACGGAAAACATCCAAAGCACCGTTCAACCGTCTCTTCCAATGTCCTTCCAGACTGACCAACGATTCTTCATCATCGCTGACCAGCATACACTTACAAGGAGCAAAGTCGATTGCCGCAGAAAACTCTTCTTCCTTTATCACTTTCAGGTTATTCAGCCGGGCCTCATTCCGGATATGTTCATTCTCCGGAGTATCTGTAATAATCGTATCATCATGATAAGTGAACAGTGCGAAATTATTCTTTCTTGCCTTCTTTTCCAGATAAGGCAACATTTCCGGATTAATCCGCCGTTCAAACAAAATTTCTCCGTTTTGCGCATTAATTATCTGACAACCATTATAAGAGAGAATAAAACCACCATAATTTCCAAGTTCAAGGGATTTGGCCAAAGGCATCAGACCGTAAGTAGGTCTGCCGGATGCCAGCACGATACGTACTCCCATCTGCTGAACCTTCAGCAAGGCAGCTAACGTACGTTTACTAATTTCTTTTGCATCATTGAGAAGCGTTCCGTCTACATCAAGAACTAATAATTTATACTTCATGGATACACGATTTTGATTTAGATTACAAAGGTAGGAAATTGAGTGAACGACTGAAAGCGGAAAGAGATAAAAATTACTTTAATTTCACTCTTTCAGATGTATTTCCAGATAATCACGAAGGATTCGGGCATGATTGTACACCGGTTCCTTGGACGCATAAAGCAAAGTCACCACCGGATGAGGTTTGATAAGAGTCAGAAAATCGGCAACAGCCTGAGAGGCTTCCAGTTCTTTTTGATACATCACAACAAAGTCATTCCAGTGTCCCGGAATATCCTCATGAAACCATTTGCGCAATGCAGCGGAAGGCGTTATATCTTTTGCCCAGTAGTCGTACTTCAACCATTCTTTTTTAATTCCGCGCGGCCATAGCTTATCTACCAGCACCCGATATCCATCTCTCTCTGAAAAGTCTTCGTACACTCGCTTTATCCTAACTTGCACCATTTCCGTTTATATTTAAGTTTATTATTAGAATAAACCGAGAAAACGGAAATTTGTTTAACGAAAAAGCCAAAATCAACCTAAGGACTCCTGCGCTTTCTTAAATTCATAGGGAGTCATACCCGTTTTTTTCTTAAACATACTATACAAAATAGGCGTACTATTAAACCCGGCTTCATCGGCTATCGCACGAATGGTATAATTGGGATGCCGTTTCAATAATTTAATTGCATAGTTAATACGAAGTTCGTTAACATATCCATTGAAATTGGTTCCGGTATTTTCCTTTATCATCCGGGCAAAGCGCGCATTGTTCAAGTGTACAATCTGAGCCAGATCCTCTCTTGACAGTTCCGGAGAAAGATACAATTGATCCTGAACCACGATACGATTCAAGTCTTTGAAAATTTTCTTATTCTCAGCCTCTTCTTCATCATGGTTTTCGGAAACTTCATCTAAAGACAAATCATTTTTCTCTGATGATTCCTCGTCTGGTTCCAAGTCCAACGGAACAACTACCGGATCTTCAGTTTCCTCCTCTATCAATAATTCATCAGCGTCTTCTTTCCGAGCCAGTTTTTCATTAATAAACTTCGCCAGCATTTTGTTCTTATACTTGACTATCGTGCTATGCCGCCATATCCGCCATAACATAAATAATGTCAGAAAAGTAATGCATCCCAAAAACGCAAGTGATATGTTTCTGACTCTTAGCTGAAAAGTCTGTTCGGCGATATATTCCTCCTGCTCAGTAGCCTTATAAATAGCGTCTAATTCCAAAGCTGCATTTTGTTTATCCTTACTATTTACACTATCAGTAATAGATATAATAGACTCACGCAAAGCGGCTACTTTTTCAAAATCCTTCAGTCCTAAATAAGCTTTTACTTCTTTTTGAAGAATACTAATATACTGTAAGTTAACAGTATCCTGCTGCTGCTGCATAAGCTTCTTAAAATCCTGGCATCGATCTACTACTTTCCGATATTGTTTCGATTTCAACAGATAAGGGATTCCATAGGTTTGACCATCAGGGGTATATGCATTCTTTGTAGACAAATACTGCTGGTAATATTTTTCAGCCTGTTCATACTTCCCTTCCAGATAGCAAATATATGACATTTTAGCATACAAATAAGTATATTGCAAATCCAGAAAGGCTTCATTTTTTTCAGGTAATCGAGCTATACTTTTCAGCAGTTTTTCACATTTCAGCCCCACCTCCAATGCTTCTTCAGTCCGGGAATCATTTAGCAGATAATCCATTTTCATCCCATAGAAGTATGAAAGCATAGCCATTTCCAATTTGGTTTCCGCACCTTGAAGCTGTTTGATAGCTTTGTCAAAATAATCATACGCCTCTTCCTTGAAAGATAATTGCCATTTATTTTCACCAATACAAAACAGCAACTTACCCTCCGCTCCTTTATCTTTCTCTTTTTGTGCCAATTTAAGACCACCAAGAGCGTATCTCATACTCTCTTTATGATCACTCATCAACAGAGCCAGTTCTGCCAAATCAACTGTCATCTTCAGCAAATGCTTAGGATCTTTCTGAGATATGGAATCTAATAAATATGACTTCCTTGCATACACAAAAGCTAATTTAGTCATATACATATTACGATAAGCCTTACTGCGTAATTCATTTATAATACGCAGAGGCAGAGTCTTTTTACTTTCAGCACCTTCCAACAAATTTAAAGCACGTTCAGGCTCTGACATATAGATCCCATTTATATACTTATAGGTATATAGTGAATCACTTTCCATAGTTTTGTCGGCAAAAAGGAACTGGTTAAACACAAATAAAAACAAACAAACACAAACAACCAAGTGAATACCTTTCATTATAATCCCAATAATTTTATTCCCCAAAAATAAAACATAGTTTTATAAAATGCAAGAATTGAATATATTGGAATGAAGTGAAATAAGAAACATTAGTGATTGTAAAACTATAATTTACTGACTCATCACCATTTGCACAACCCCATAAAAGTTTAATTTTCAGCCGAATCCGCACATCCTATGGAGACACCACGAAAGTACTGAATAAAAACAACATATACTAAAATATAAGAGATTAGAGTCCTAACGCTTTATCAAACCGCTTGTCAATGCATGCACTTAAGTCAGTCGTGACGAATTTCCCATTATAGAAAAGACTGAATATAGTGGCTGGTGTAGGAGCATCCTGTGCCTGTTCCATCGTCTCTAATCTAATTATTTTCAATGGAATACCTTTACTTTCAGCGACATTCACCAACGAATTACGAACATGAAATTCTGCAAACGGACAACGATGTGTATAGTAAACCACTACTCCTTCTTTATCCGCACATACTCCACTTAATATACAATCTTTAAAAGCTGGATCGGGAGCCGCCGGATTTATCTTCAGAGCCAGAAGGCTGAACCCATAAGGAAGTTTTTCGACTGTTTCGAATCCTTGCCGTAACAGCCATTTCGCATCGCTCATAAAATGAAACTTTGATGTACCAACTACCGTAACCAACCCCTCTTTCCCCTGCGCCCTGGCGTCATCAATGGCGGATTGTAGTAGTGCTTTAGCATGTCCGTGTCCTTTATATTGTCCCGATACCCAAAAGCAGTTTATCATCAAGTAATTAGGAGCAGTCACAGGAATCCACGCCTTTTCGGCAGGGACGTACTCTATAAACACTTTTGCCCGCTCATCAAGCCGTCTGAAAATATAACCATTATCAAACTCTTTTTTCAGCCATGCTTTTTTCAGCTCATAGCTGTCCTTGCATTTCTTATCGGAGAAAGCACAGCAAATGTGTTCTTTTTCTATATTTTCTTTAGTCAGGGTGATATACTTCGCTTCCATCATATTCTATTTATCGGTATATAAATCAAGGACATCTGCTCTTGCAACGGCAAAGATACATAATCAAAAGTAATTAAGCACTGCCCTGTCTCGTCAAAATGACACAGTACTACGGATTAAAGTTTTGGAAACAGATCAGCGGATAAACTTAAATGGGTATATTTGTCTTTTGAAAATACATTAGAGATAATATCATGAATATCGAAGAGTTGAGAGAATATTGCCTGTCTGTAAAAGGGGCGACGGAGTGTATGCCGTTTGACGAAGATACCTTAGTATTTAAAGTGATGGGAAAGATGTTTACCTATACAGGATTGCGACCTAAGAATGGGGAGTTTTGGGCTAATATGAAATGTGACCCTGAAAAATCTACAGAGCTAATGGAGAAGTATAACGGTATCTTTTTCGGGCATCACTCCGATAAAAAATATTGGATAAGTATCTATCTGGAAAGCGATCTGGATGATAAACTTATCAAAGAACTGATTGACCATTCAGTGGAAGAAGTGATCAAAAAGCTTCCTAAAAAAAGCAAGAGGAATATCACACAATGATTTAGCACAAAAAACGAAGCTGCTGACTGGCAAGTGTATATATCTGACTTTGCTGCTTCTTCCAGCAGCAAAGTCAGATTATTCAACGCTCAAAAACGTATATCCCATATACCGCATGCTTTTTCCAGTGCCACTAACGAAGCAGCATACCCTTTCATTGTTTCCAGATACTCCTGTTGCACCTCGTTGTAAGTACGCTGGGCAACCAGTACATCGAGAATACTTGTTTCTCCCCGTTTGTATTTATATACCATGCCATTGAGTACCTTCTGCGAATCTTCAAGTACCCCGGCTCTATATTGAGCCACCTTTTTCTTCTCAGCCTCATAATAAAACCAAGCCTGAGCTATCTCTGCCTGTATCTGCAATTCCATGTCTCTTTCCATTATTTCCGACTGGGCAATTCGGAATTTTGCAGCTTTTACAGCTCCTTTATTAATATTCGAGAATGTCAGAGGAATGGAGACACCTGCAGTAGTAGAGCGAGCCGGAGGAAGAAAACCTTTCCAGTCTCTTTCATAAGAAACCGAAACTCCGATATTAGGTTTTCGTTCCGCTTTCGTCAGTTTATATTCCCCGGTAGTAAGTTCCGTGCTCTTTTGAGCGACAAGCAGGTCGATACGATTATTTAGTCCTGCTTCGACCAGATCAGACAGGGCAAAGTCTCTGCTCAACTTCTCCCAATTTCCCAAAGGAACATGAAGTGTATCAGCAGCCATTCCCATGTGTTTATTCAACTGAATCAGAGCAGAATGATAGACTGCTTCCTGACTGTAAACAGCATTAAGCAAAGTAAGAGCCTCCAGTTTTGACTGTCGGACATCATTCTCGGTAATCTCTCCCGAAACATAACGCAAACTATCTGACTGACTCAGCTGATACATATACTCATAAGAACTTTTTTGTACTTCAAGCAAGTTGCGCTGAAGAATTGCATCTAGAAAAAGATCGGCAGCTTCCGCCCTCAAATCCTGAAAGCCTTGTTGCAAAACAAGTCTTTCCAACTCCGCCTGGGTCCGTGCCAACTTAATACGTGCCCCTCTTTTATTTCCCAGTTCTAATGAATAAGAAACTCCCAAAGAAAAAGTCTCATTACCCGCTTCAAACTCCAATTCAGGGTCCGGGAATATTTTCCGGGCAACCACTTCTGCATCAGCTATACTTACATTGAGTTTTTCAGCTAAATAACTCAGATTATTTTTTCCTACCCTATTCAGATATTCTTCGAAAGAAATAGACTGAGCCGGCTTTACTTCTGCCATTTGAGCAAAAGCCGGAATAAGCGCAACTTCCACAACTAACAACAGAAGCAGCACATTATAACGTATATTCTTTTTCATCGTTCTTCTTTTTATTTAAAACATTGTTCTCAACCAAATAATAGAAAGCCGGAAGCAGAAACATGGAAACAAGTGTTGAAAACATCAATCCATATACAATCACTGTTGCCAGCGGACGCTGTACGTCACTACCGATTCCTGTTGCCAACGAAGCCGGAAAAAGCCCGAGTATCGTAGTAACCGAAGTCATCAGAATAGGGCGGAAACGTTGACGCGCTCCTTCTATGACCGATTTCCGGAGTTCCATACCTTTTATACGTAATCCATTGATCTGCGATACCATGATAATTCCATTTTGTATGGAAAGTCCGAACATCGCTATAAATCCTACAGCAGAAGATACATTCAGCGTCATACCACGCACATTAAGAGCAAGCATACCTCCGAAAAGTGCTAAAGGGACAATAGATAATACCAGTCCCGCCTGCCGGAATTTTCCGAACGTGGCATAAAGCAGTATAAACATCCCCACCAGTGTCAGTGGTATAATGACGGAGAGACGTGTATAAGCCCGCTTCTGATTTTCGAAAGCACCACCCCATTTGACAGTATATTTATTCTTGTCATAATGTACATTCTCATTGATCGTCGCTTGGGCTTCGTTCAGAAAAGACGCCAGATCACGACCACGCAGATTCAGCTTTACCGTCAGATGCCGTCTGTTCATTTCCCGGGTTATCGTACTCTCCCCAAGACTCAATCTGACATCAGCTACCTGGGAAAGAGGAATTTTAGCACCGGTGGAAGAAGTCAACATAAGTCCGGCTATTTTCTCCGGAGTATTCCGCGCCTCTTCTTTATACTTACAAGTGATGTCATACTGGCGGTCATCCTGATAAAGTTGTGCAATCGCCTTACCTCCGATAGCCACTTCAATCAGATCCGCCACATCAGATACATTTAAGCCATAACGGGCTATGGCATCACGATTCATACTAATCTGTAACTGCGGCAAAGGCGGTTCCTGATCAATATCCAGATCGACAGCACCTTTCACAGTCCCCAACACCCGGGTTATTTCTTCAGCAATACGGCGTGTTTCACGAAAATCTTCGCCATATACTTTCACTACCAGTTCACTATGGGCCCCGGCTATTTTATCCATCACCCCATCTATCATAGGCTGGCTGAAACCGACTTTAAAACCTGAAAGTGACTTGTATTCTTCCTCCAGTTCGTTAATCAAATCTTTTTTAGTTTTTCCCTTCGGCCATTCCCCATAAGGCTTAATGCCGATAGATACCTCAAAGTGAGAAGGAGTGAACGGGTCGGTTCCGTCATCATTTCTTCCTGCTTGTACCATCATATAGGTAACTTCGGAGTACTTCATTGTACGGGCACGCAAGGTATCGGACAACTCCCGTGACTTTTCTACTGAAATTCCGGGTGGCAAATTAACTTGCAGCCAAATTGAACCTTCATCCAACTCCGGAAGAAAGTCTTTTCCTACAACGGCACTCAATACTATGCCTCCTACCAAGACCAGGCTTGATGACATAATGACCTTTGAGGGTGTTTCCAAAATTCCAGTAACGATACAAGTATATTCATCTTTTAGTTTATCCAGCCATTTATTCTTATATATCTTACGTGGTTTACGATATATGGCATAGGCAAGTCCCGGAATCAATAAGAGTGCAACCAAAAGTGCTCCAACCATCGCATAACTCATCGTAAATGCCATTGGGGTGAAAAGCTTGCGTTCTACACGTTCAAAGGCAAATAGCGGAAGATATGCCGTAATAATAACGATGGTCGAGAAAAGAATAGGACGTCCCACTTCTTTGGCACGCTGTGCGATGCTTTTTTCTTCAAGGTATTGTTCTGGATTATCTTCACGTTTCTTGAGGATCGTTTCCAGCATAACAATAGCGCCGTCTACGATAATACCGAAATCAATAGCGCCAAGCGACAGAAGATTAGCCGGAATATCCGTCAGATGCATAAGAATAAAAGCGATAAGTAACGATACAGGAATCGTTATAGAAACCAATAATGCGCCACGCCAGTTACCCAGAAACAATATAAGCACCAGAACTACCAAACCCATCCCCATCAACAAGGTATGAGACACAGTGCTCAAAGTAGTGTCCACCAAATCGGTACGATCCAGAAAAGTGTGTATCTTTGCTCCTTCCGGCAATGTTTCATTATTTAATTCATCAACCGCCGTATGAACAGCTTCCAATACTTTAGACGGATTCTCATGTTTCAGAAGAAGTACGATTCCTTCCAGACTTTCAGAATAGTCGCGGGTACGGTCTGTATACCCCAAAACTCCCTTTCTTTCAAGATTTCCATATTTCAAGGAACCGATGTCATTCAGAAAGACAGGAACTCCGGAAGTGGTACTCACTACAATATGCCCCAAGTCATCCAAGTTCCCGATCAATCCGATTCCCCGGACCACATAACCCAGATCGCCACGATTCAACACACTCCCCCCTACATTGGCATTGTTATTTTCAATAGCTTCAATAACCTGTTTGAGAGATAAATTATATTGTTCCAATTTGGAAGGGTCTATTTCAACCTGAAACTGAGTTGTGATACCGCCGAAATTAGTCACATCGGCTACTCCCGACACTTCTTTGATACGCGGAATAATTACCCAGTTCTGAAGATCGGTTAATTCACGTAATGAATGTTGGTCACTTTCCACGATATAACGGTACACTTCTCCCACAGGGGATGTCAGCGGATCAAGTCCCGAAGTAGCTCCATAGGGTAGTTCTACTTCATTCAACCTTTCCTGTACACGCTGGCGACTCCAATAATCTTCTGTCCCGTCTTTAAAGACAATGGTAATCATCGACAGTCCGAACGTGCTTTTACTTCGCATGACGTGCATACCAGGCAGACCATTAATGGCCCGTTCCAACGGAATAGTAATCTGTTGCTCCACCTCTTCCGCAGCAAGCCCGGGCACCTGAGTGACAACTTGAGAAGTGACATCTGCAATATCCGGATAAGCCTCTATCGAAAGCTGTTTCCATGAGTAATATCCAAAGATACACATCACCACAAACAAGCAAAGCATTACCCATCTTTTCTGTATAATTGAAAGCATTAATTCCTTCTTCATAATTTCTTATTTTAAATAATATCCTCCCTCACTGATTATCTTATCTCCGGGACACAGTCCTTGGCTAATTACAGCTATTCCGTTTTCTGTTGTCTCCACCATCACCGACGTCCGTACAAAAATTGCCGGAGCAATCTGCACAAATACATAACTATCCTTTTCGCCCTGTAATAATGCTTTTTCCGGAATTTGAATTTGTTCGACCGGAGCACTCAGGAAATGCATAGTAGTATACATGCCCAATTTCAAATGTCCGCCCGAATTATCGCAGACCGAAAGCACCTGAATGGAACGGGTTTCTTCATCTACCGCCTCCTCTACGTGATATACATTACCTTTAATAACCGTACCGGGTAATGCTGAAATTTCTATATCCAAACTGCTGCCTTCATTTATAAACCGGATATCTTTTTCCTTTACCTGAGCTGTAATCCAGACCTCCGACAAATCAGCAACGATAGCTATCGGCTCCGTATCATCCTTCAGATACTGGCCCGTAACGATATTATCCTTGATCACGACACCGGAAATAGGAGAACGAACAATCAACGGCTGCCCTAATATCATTTCCCCAAGATTGTCCACTTGATATACCCGTAATGCGGCTGAAGCATTCTCAAACTCCTTATCCGCTATCAATAAAGCATTCTGGGCTTCTTCCAGTTCCTTCTGTGAACTGACGCCATTCTTTATCAGGTCTTCTTTACGTTTCAAGTCTTTTTTCGCTAGTTCCCTCGATGAAACTGCCTGAAAATATTCTTTCTGTGCGGAAGTAAAGTCAGGAGAACTGATTTCAAATAAAGGTGTCCCCTGATGTACCGGTTGTCCGATTCGTACATAAGATTTTGTGACCCTCCCTGCAAATGGAGGAGCAACGTAAGCATAACGGGTAGGAATGGGACGTACCATACCGGATGTTATCACTTTCTTGGAATAGGGTTCCGATTCTGTCTCTGATACTTTGATTTTTTCAAGTAAGAAATGGTCTGTTACATAGACTGTATCACCTTCTATACGACAACCACTTTTTTGCTCTGATTCCTGCTTATTCCCACATGCGGTAAAAAACAATAAACTGCAAACAAAGAACATGTGTAACTCTCTCTTCATCATCATAATCAAACATAAGTTAAGTTAGTAACCGAATTTTCGGACGCAAAGATAGACGGCTTCTTTCGGAGGGCCTGTTAGAGAATAGTTAGAATCCTATTAGAATCTTATTAGAGACCATATTTTTCTTTTTAAAAACAACCTATCTGATTCCAGGAGTGTACACACAAATAAGGGATTGACTAAAAGCCAATCCCTCAACGGATAATATTCCAGAAAAAGTTTTCTATTTCCCAAATCGCCAAGCTAATATTCTGCTACTTTTCGTACCCTGATACATTCGAATAATCTTATATTCCGATGCGTGTACAACTTTCAGTTTAGCATATAGTTTATCCAGATTCTTCTCTTTAGAAACCAAACTCGTAAACCATCCACAATTTACCCGGTATTTCTGACTCTCGGAAATCATATTCAGCAGAAAACGTAATTCTCCACCCTCACACCAAAGTTCATTCGCATTTCCACCGAAATTCAGTTTGGCTTTCTTTACTGTTTCCCCTTTCAGACTACTTAATTTACGTAATGTCCCATCTTCCGCTTCTTCTCTCGAACTATGGAATGGAGGATTGCAAATCGTCACATCAAAATATTCATCGGGAGCGATGATTCCATCAAAAATCTTCCGGTTGTCTTTCTGAAGTCGCAAATCAATCTTATGCGCTAGTACAGGATTACAAGTCACTATCTTTCGTGCATTTTCTATAGATAGCGGATCAATATCAGACCCCACAAATGTCCATCCATACTCAACATGCCCGATAATAGGATAAATACAGTTTGCACCCACACCGATATCCAGACATCTACACTGTCTCCTTGGCTGGTCGTCACATTCTTCTTTTACCATCATATTTACTCCTTCGGGATCAATCAAATCAGCAATATAATGAATATAGTCTGCACGTCCAGGGATAGGTGGACACAAATAGTTCTTGGGAATATCCCAATAGCGGATACCATAATGAGTCACTAGCAACGCTTTGTTTAAAGCTTTCACCGCCTGTGGATTGAAAAAATTTATTGTTTGTTTTCCATAAGGATTAAGCTGCACAAACTTCTTTAATGATGGACAATTTTCCGTCAATAGAGAAAAATCATACTGCCCATTGTGCTTGTTTCTTGGATGTAATTCACTTCTTTCTGCCATGACGGCAAAGATACAGAGAATCTTTCTGTCTGCAAATGACTTTTTAATTCAAATAATGAGGATACAACACACCTTCCTTTTACTTCTTACATAACTTTCCGTCATTCGAGAGACACTATTCAACTTCAAGCATGGTATATACTACTAAACAATAATGTTCTATTTTTAAGATAACATCCAAAATACAGTTGCACTAAAAGTAACAAAACAGAGAATAAAAATGCATAAATAAGTGCAACAATATGCAAATTGTTTTCGTACTGGTTAATCATAAATACCGAAAAGACTAAGTTAAGCACAATGTCTATCTACCAGAGATTTCATTATTCAAATGACAGCTAAAAGAAGTAAAAGCATAGCAATATATTCAGCTTATTCTTTAAATAAAAGAAAGGATGATTTTCATTTTAGCAAATGCAGGCGATTTTCTATTCTTTATTTATCTGCGATACAATCACAGCATTCTCTGATTAATTAAATATTCTTTTTTGAAGAAAGTTCTTTTTTTCTGCGTCTGCGGCCGGAAAAATAAGTTCAACAGTCAACGAACTATCGACATAATACAAACAATTATAGTAGTTAGTAAATCTGCAAGATCTTTACGAAGCAATTTTGTTGCCTGTTGTATACGGTAAGCAATTGTTTTTATTGAAACCCCGGAATCCTCAGCTATTTCTTTATAGCTTTTTTTTGTAAAACGATGCATAACAAAAGCCTCCCGATAGGAAGCAAGCAATGCCTCTATGGCCTCTTTCACTCTTTTCGAAAGTTCCTGAAACTGGTATGCCTCCACGTCATGT
This sequence comes from Bacteroides sp. HMSC067B03, assembly GCF_001811315.1. Classification (NCBI taxonomy): domain Bacteria; kingdom Pseudomonadati; phylum Bacteroidota; class Bacteroidia; order Bacteroidales; family Bacteroidaceae; genus Bacteroides; species Bacteroides sp. HMSC067B03. Next base: position 115,754 of record NZ_KV804410.1, read on the forward strand.
ATCAGTTTTTCCATCTCTTCATAAAACATAGTATCAGCATGGTTCTTCAGTTGCCTTTGCTTTATACAATTAAGAGATCTATGGTAAACTGATTTGAGTAAATATCTGCCCAAAGAAGTCTTGACCTGAAGCGTCTCGCGATGTTCCCACAGCCATAAAATAGCGTCTCCAGCTATCTCTTTCGACTCTTCATAGTCCACAAACCTATTTCCATACGCACAAAGAATCGGGTAGTATTTTTTTAATATACTATCGAAAGTTACCGAAGGGGCTGAGCGTACCAATTATTTCAATGCAAACATATACAGTGAATACAGCAGATCATTCGCCGATGCACACCATCTGAAAGGAATGGTCGGTTTCCAAGCCGAAGTGAATAAATGGCGGCAGTTACAGGCGTCCAAATTGGACTTGATTTCAGAATCTGTTCCTAATATTAATGCGGCTACGGGTGAATCGACAATCGATAAATCCAAACTGACACATTGGGCTACAGCCGGGTTCTTCGGTCGACTCAATTATGATTATAAAGAACGGTATCTGTTGGAGGTTAATCTCCGGTATGACGGAACTTCACGTTTTGCAAAAGATAAACGCTGGAACTTGTTCCCTTCCTTCTCTGCCGGATGGAATGTGGCACGTGAGGCATTCATGGAATCTACCGGCAATATCATCAATACTCTAAAAATCCGTGGTTCTTGGGGAGAGCTGGGCAACCAGAATACGGAAAATCTATATCCGTATATCCAGTTAATGAAGTTTGTTGCTCAAGATCCTAATTCCCATTGGCTAATCAGCAACAGTCGCCCCAACACAGCGAATGCACCGGATTTGATTTCAGCGTTATTAGGCTGGGAAACCATGCGGTCATGGAATATAGGCTTTGACTTAGGTATGTTGAATAACCGCCTGACCGTAAGCTTCGACTGGTTCAACCGAAAGACGATTAATATGGTAGGACCGGCTCCCGAACTTCCCGTAACTTTAGGGGCGAATGTACCTAAAATGAACAATGCAGATATGCAGTCTACCGGTTTTGAATTAGATTTGGGATGGAGAGATCGTATTAAAGATTTTGATTACGGAGTACACCTGTTACTTTCCGATGACCGTCAGAAAATCTTGAAATATCCTAATACTACAGGCAAAATAGCTACTTGGTATGTCAGTAAATATAACGGTGATATATGGGGATTTGAAACAATTGGCATAACCAAGAGTCAGGAGGAAATGGATGCTCATCTTGCTTCACTTCCGAAAGGTGGACAGGATGCATTGGGAACTAACTGGGGCGCTGGTGATATCATGTATCGGGACCTGAATGGCGACGGTAAGATTTCCGATGGAGCTACCCTTAACGATCCGGGTGACAAAAAGGTCATCGGTAATACTTCTCCACGGTTCCGGTTTGGACTGGATCTAAATGCATCCTGGAAAGGTTTTGATGTACGTTTATTCTTTCAGGGAGTGGCGAAACGTGATGCCTGGCTGAACGACAATATGTTTTGGGGAGCCACAGGGGGTATCTGGCAGTCGGCTTGCTTTACTTCTCATCTTGATTTCTTCCGCGAGGAAGGTGATGATTTCTGGAGCGCTAACAAGAATGCCTATTTCCCGCGTATATTGGTTGACAATTTTGCTAAAAATCAAAAGACGCAAACCCGCTATCTTCAGAATGCTGCCTATATACGGTTGAAGAATCTGCAGATAGGATATACCATACCTGCCCAGATTACTCGTAAAATTGGTATTTCCAACTTACGGGTCTTCTTCTCTGGAGAAAATTTGTTCACCCTTACGGGACTGCCCGAAGGATTTGACCCGGAAACGATTAATACCGGTTATGGAGCGAAGGACGGATCGAACAGTTCGGGAAAGACTTATCCGCTGTCTCATACTTTCTCCACAGGATTTAGTGTTAACTTTTAATTGATGACATATGAAAAAGATAATTAAATACTTATTTTTGCTGACAGGGGGAAGCTTTATACTCACTTCTTGCAACGATTTTCTGGATAGAGAACCTTTGGACAGTGTAACCCCGGACAACTTTTTCTTTACCGAAAATGACTTGGCTGCCTATGCTGTAAAGCATTACAACTTCACGACTCATGAGGGATTTAATGCCGGTATCTGGAAGAATGATAATGCAACTGATAATCAGGCCGCCACTGACTACGATAAGAAGTGGATTCCCGGCCAATGGAAAGTTCCGGAAGCTTATGATAATCCTGCAAGCAACGATCCGTGGCATTTCGCAGCCATTCGTGAAGCTAATTATTTTATCGAAACAGTAGTTCCCCGTTTTGAAAAAGGAGAGATAGAAGGTTCGGAAGTAAACATCAAGCACTATATTGGTGAAATGTATTTTCTTCGTGCCAAGAATTACTTGTCAAAACTGGAGACTTTCGGTGACTTCCCGATTATAAAAAACACATTACCGGATGAAAATGAACCTCTGACTCAGGCCAGCAAACGGGAACCCCGGCATAAAGTAGCACGCTTTATTTTAGAAGACTTGGATCAGGCAATCGGTTTACTGACCAATAATATATCCGGTGGCAAGAACCGAATCACAAAAAATGCTGCCTTGTTATTGAAATCCAGAGCAGCCCTGTTCGAAGCCTCCTGGCTGACTTATCACAGAGGTACCGCCTTAGTACCGGGTGGTAGCGGATGGCCGGGAAAAGCAGAAGACATTGCAGACTTCAATATCGACACGGAAATTGCATTCTTCCTGAAAGAAGCCAAAGAGGCAACTAAAGAGGTAATCGGCAACGCAGCTTTGGTGCAGAATACAGCGAAAGATTGCATGGATGAAACAGTTAAAACGGACGAAGATAAATATAAAATGAGCAACCCCTATTTTGCTCAGTTCTCAGCGAATAGCCTGGAAGGATATTCAGAAATATTATTGTGGCGTGCATATAATCTGCTCGATTATAAAATTGTACATTCAGCTCCTTTCTATATCCGTGTCGGCGGAAATACCGGATTTACCCGCCAATATGTAGAAAGTTTCCTTTGTCGTGATGGCAAACCGATCTATGCAACCGACCAGTACAAAGGAGACGAGTCATTATTGGATGTACGTAAAAACAGGGACTTACGTTTACAACTGTTTCTGATGACACCAGATGAAACTCTTAGTCCGAATGTGATGAATGGTACTCCTGATTTACTTCCGGAGGTTCCAGGACTTTTGGATATAACGGAAAAGAGATGTGTAACAGGCTATCAGGTCCGTAAAGGACTCTCAGGAAACTGGTATCGTGATGGTAACACAGCGATTGAAGGTTGTCCGGTATATCGTGTAGCCGAGGCCTATCTCAACTACATCGAAGCTGACTGTATGGAACATAACGGCACTTCCATAGGTTCGGAGGCAGCAGGATATTGGGGAGATCTTCGTGAAAGAGCCGGATTGCCGAGAGACTACACAGTAACAGTGAACAATACCGATCTCTCCAAAGAACTTGACTGGGCAGCATATTCGGCAGGTAAGCAAGTCTCTCCTCTATTATACAATATCCGTCGTGAACGGCGTTGTGAATTGCTGGCGGAAGGTCTGCGCATGCTGGATTTGAAACGCTGGAGAGCACTGGACCAAGTTAAGCATTTTGTAATTCAAGGAGTTAACATATGGGAATCCGATTTAAAGGATCAGTACATGCAGGATAGAAAAAATCTTCTGGTACAAGAAGGGACGGAAGGACAAACTTCCAATGTCTCAAGCTATGTGAATAGTGGTAAATATCTATGCCCTTACCGCACTGTGAAGACAAATAATCTTATGTACGATGCAGGATACTCATGGTGTGAAGCGCATTATCTGAATCCTATCGCTATCACGCACTTCAGAATTACTGCCTCCAATCCTAATGATCTGAATACTTCTATTATTTATCAGAATCCGGGATGGCCCCTCCAGGCCAATGAAGGACCTGACAATATAGAGTAGAAAATTAAAAAACGAAGAAGAAGTTATTGCAAAAGACTGGATAACAACAATATATATTATCCTAAAAAGGGAAATAAGGATAATTACAACTTCTGCAATACTTCTTCTTTAACTACCGTGCAAAGCCACCCGCATATAATAAAAGACTGTCAAACGAACCAGGCAAATATTTAAGAAAGAATAAAGCTTAGCGTCCAATGTTTAGAAGTACAGGAAAATTTGTACCTTGCCCAGACAAAGTTCTATAGCAAAACAAAATAACCTAATTATTAATACGAGAAAAAACTCAATCAAGTAAACTCTAAGAATTATGAAACACCCCCTCATCTTCTGGAAAACGGTGCTCATCTGCCTGATGCTAGCCGGAAAAACAGGAACTTATGCAGACAACTACCAACCATCTTACTCTACAGCCGGCTTTTATTCACTATCCAACACAGGACGTACAGTATATAGTATGAATCCCGCCTGGCGCTTTCATAAAGGAAACATCAAAGGAGCGGAGCAATCAGGATTTAATGACAAAAGCTGGGATGTCGTATCCTTGCCCGACGGCATAGAATACCTGCCTACAGAAGCAAGCGGATGCATCAATTATCAAGGCGAAGTCTGGTATCGCAAGCACTTTACTCCGGAACAAAGCTGGAAGGGAAAACAACAGTTCCTCCATTTCGAAGCCATTATGGGAAAGTCGAAAATATGGGTGAACGGAAAATTACTAAAAGAACACTTCGGCGGTTTTCTGCCTGTTATCGTAGATGTTACTCCGTATCTGAACTATGGCGAGGATAATGTGATTGCCGTATGCGCGGATAACAGCGATGATCCCTCCTATCCTCCCGGAAAACCGCAAGATGCACTCGACTTTGCTTACTTTGGAGGTATTTACCGGGATTGCTGGATGATAGTCCACAATCATGTATTCATCACCGATCCCAATTATGAAAATGAAACTGCCGGAGGGGGATTGTTTGTCTCCTTTGACAAAGTATCCGAGCAATCAGCATTATTAAAACTGGATGCCCATATACGCAATAATTCAGAAAAGTCATTCAGCGGAAAAATCGTCTATGAACTTTATGACCACAACGACAATCGTGTCCTTTCGAAAGAAACTAATTTGTCGGTAAATAATGGGAAAGCCAAACAATCTTCATGCAAGGCAACCATAGAAACACCACATCTTTGGTCGCCCGACAGCCCTTACCTTTATAAGCTCCATGTTTATGTGAAAGATAGAGCCGAAAACATTATTGACGGATATTACCGACGTATTGGCATTCGCAGCGTTGAATTCAAAGGTAAAGACGGTTTCTGGCTGAACGGAAAGCCTTATCCTTATCCTCTCATTGGGGCAAACCGCCATCAGGACTACGCTGTAATAGGCAATGCTTTACCTAACAGCCTTCACTGGCGCGATGCAAAAAAACTACGTGATGCCGGTTTGCGTGTCATCCGTAATGCCCATTATCCACAAGACCCTGCATTTATGGATGCCTGTGATGAACTGGGACTGTTTGTTATAGTCAACACACCGGGGTGGCAGTTCTGGAATGACGAACCGATTTTTGCTCAACGGGTATTTAGTGATATCCGTAATATGGTACGCCGAGACCGGAATCATCCGTGTGTATGGATGTGGGAACCTATATTGAACGAAACCTGGTATCCTGCGGATTTTGCCAAGAATGTAGTGGATATTCTCAACGAAGAATATCCGTATCCCTATTGTTATGCAGGATGTGATGTTACTGCAAGAGGACATGAATACTTCCCAATCCACTTTACCCATCCTATAAATGGAGGCGGGGGAACCTTTAATACCGAATCTCTGGACCCGAAAATCAGCTATTATACCCGGGAATGGGGAGATAATGTAGACGACTGGAATTCTCATAACTCACCCAGTCGGGCCAACCGTGGCTGGGGAGAAGTACCCATGTTGATACAGGCACAAGGATATGCCAAAAATGACTATCAACTCACCAGTTATGATGCACTATACAGAACTTCCAGACAGCATATGGGCGGTTGCCTCTGGCATTCATTCGACCACCAGAGGGGGTATCACCCCGATCCATTCTACGGAGGAATCATGGATGCTTTCCGACAGCCTAAGCTATCTTATTATATGTTCTGTTCCCAGCGTCCTGCCGAACCCAACAAAGGACTGATAGCGGATAGCGGACCGATGGTTTACATAGCCAACGCCATGACTCCTTTCTCTCCGAAAGAGGTGACAATATATAGTAACTGCGACGAAGTGCGTCTTACATATTGTAAAGGAGGCAAACAATATACTTATCATAAGCCGGTAAATGAAGCCGGCATGCCTTCGCCAATCATCACATTCAAAGATGTCTTTGATGTCATGTATGACAAAAAGCTGGCGCGAAAAGGGAAACAGGCAGATTCCTATCTCTTGGCAGAAGGAATAATGGATGGAAAGGTGGTTGCAACACACAAAGTAACTCCTGCGCGTCGTCCTGCAAAATTATTACTTTGGGCAGACGATGAAAAAGTACAAATGAAAGCGGACGGTTCGGACATCGTGACTGTAATAGCAGCTATCGCAGATGAAAACGGAAATATCAAACGTTTAAACAATTACGAAGTAAAGTTTGAAATTGAAGGGCAGGGGCAACTTGTTGCCGACGAAGCAACCTTTACCAATCCCCGTCCGGTTCTCTGGGGAACTGCTCCGGTACTTGTAAGATCTACCACCACACCGGGAGAAATTAAGATTCGTACATCAGTGGTATGGCAAGGCAAACATACACCGGTTTCAAGCGAACTGGTTATCCACACTTTCCCCTCAGAATATACTCTGATCACGAATAAAGAAGAAATGATACAAGCTCAATCAACAGACAGACGTACCAATGAAAAAGCCAGTACCGTTTCATCCGATTGCGAGAAGCGTGTCCGTGAATTGCAACAGGAATTAAACCGTCTGAAACTGAGAGAAGTAGAGAAACAGCAGAGTGATTTTGAATAATCACCACATTATAAATAGGATAAACACAAACTTATTAAAATTGCAATAATATGAATAGAATATTATATACTTCATTTTTATTAGGAGCAGGCTTCACCTGCATAAAAGCCCAGTCAAGTACTCCTCCTAACATTGTATTGATTTTATGCGACGATATGGGCTTTTCCGACCTAGGTTGTTACGGAAGTGAAATCCAGACTCCCAACATAAATAATCTCGCCGAAAATGGTATCCGCTTCAGCCTGTTCAAGAACACAGGCAGAGATCTGTTTTTTGAGCATCAGAGCTACTGCGCCATTATTTCCGACCACTGGAAACTAGTACGTGGCAGCCGGAATGAGCCATGGGAATTAATAGAGTTATCGACCGATCCGTTTGAAACGAAAGACCTGTCTGCCCAGTATCCAAAACTAGTAAAAAAGCTGGAAATCAAGTGGAATAAATGGGCGGAACGGTCTAATGTGTTTCCACTCGAAAACAAGCCCTGGTCCGAAAGAATCAGATACTATATAGAACGAAACCCAGAGCAAAATGGAAAAGAATAATATTTTTTTTAGGAGATAGTCGTTTTTTTACTATTTTTGCGGTGAGTCACAAGACCGACATCTAATATATTTTCCATTATACACCTAATATTAATAAAAACACAACGACGATGAGAAAAAAATGCTCGTTTCTATTTTGTATTTTATTTACATTCCTTACGGGACATGCAGAAAGTATAGAATACACTAAAGGACTTTCTATTTGGTTTGATACCCCTAACACTTTGGAAGGACAAGCAATCTGGCACGGTAGAAAATCAGACACCAGTTGGGAATCACAATCATTGCCTATCGGCAACGGAAGTATTGGTGCCAATATTCTGGGTTCAGTAGAAGCGGAGCGTATTACTTTTAATGAGAAAACACTCTGGCGTGGCGGTCCTAACACAGCGAAGGGAGCGGATTATTATTGGAATGTGAACAAACAGTCGGCTCATATATTGGATGAAATACGGAAAGCGTTTATAGAGGGAGACCAGCAGAAAGCAGAAAAGCTGACACGGGAGAATTTCAACAGTGAAGTTCCTTATGAATATTCCGGAGAAAAGCCTTTCCGCTTCGGTAATTTCACCACCATGGGGGAGTTCTATATAGAAACCGGATTGAACACAGTAAAGATGAGCGAATACAAACGCATCTTGTCGCTGGACTCGGCAATGGCAGTAGTCCAATTCAAAAAAGACAATGTGGCTTATCAACGCAACTATTTTATTTCTTATCCTGCCAATGTAATGGTCATGCGTTTCAGTGCCGACCAACCAGGTAAGCAGAATCTAATTTTCAGTTATGCACCCAATCCGATGTCTACCGGACAAATCGCTATTGATGGCAGTAACGGTCTTGTTTATTCTGCTTTTCTGGAGAACAACGGAATGAAATATGCAGTGCGTATCCAAGCTACAGTGAAAGGCGGAACTTTGAATAATTCAGATGGAAAACTTACAATAAAGGACGCAGATGAAGCGGTGTTCTATGTCACTGCTGATACCGATTATAAAATGAATTTCGCACCGGACTTCACCGATCCTAAAACATATGTCGGTGTTAATCCACTTGAAACAACGCAGCAATGGATGGAGGATGCAGTAGCCAAAGGATATACCAACTTACTGGACGAGCATTATAAAGACTACGCCGCTTTGTTCAACCGGGTGAAACTGGAGTTGAATCCTACAGTGAAAACTGCAAATCTGCCGACAGAACAACGACTAAAAAACTATCGGAAAGGACAGCCGGACTACTACTTGGAAAAACTCTATTATCAGTTCGGACGCTATCTGCTGATAGCCAGTTCACGACCGGGCAATATGCCCGCCAACCTGCAAGGTATCTGGCATAACAACATAGACGGGCCTTGGCGTGTGGATTATCATAACAACATTAATATCCAAATGAACTACTGGCCGGCCTGCTCTACAAACCTGGATGAGTGTATGCTTCCGTTAATCGATTTTATCCGCACCTTAGTGAAACCGGGGGAAAAGACCGCTCAGTCTTATTTTGGTGCAAGAGGATGGACAGCATCTATCTCCGCCAACATCTTCGGCTTTACTACCCCATTGGAAAGTCAGGATATGTCATGGAATTTTAATCCGATGGCAGGTCCCTGGCTGGCAACCCATGTCTGGGAATATTATGATTACACCCAAAATCTGAAATTTCTGAAAGAAACCGGATATGAACTGATTAAGAGCAGTGCGAATTTTGCAGTTGATTATCTATGGCATAAGCCCGACGGCACATATACAGCTGCGCCATCTACTTCACCGGAGCACGGTCCGATTGATCAGGGAGCTACATTTGTGCACGCAGTAATCCGTGAAATCCTATTGGATGCCATCAAAGCAAGTAAAGAACTGGGAATAGACAAAAAAGAGCGTAAGCAATGGGAACATGTACTTGCCAATCTCACCCCTTATAAAATAGGACGCTATGGTCAGTTAATGGAATGGTCGGTTGATATTGATGACCCGAAAGATGAACACCGCCATGTAAACCATCTGTTCGGCTTACATCCGGGGCATACCGTTTCTCCTGTCACTACTCCCGAACTGGCAGAAGCTGCTAAAGTAGTATTGGTACATCGTGGTGACGGAGCTACCGGTTGGAGTATGGGATGGAAGCTGAACCAATGGGCACGCTTGCAAGATGGAAACCACGCTTATACCCTTTTCGGCAATCTGTTGAAGAACGGAACAATGGATAATTTATGGGATACACATCCTCCTTTCCAGATTGACGGAAACTTTGGTGGCACAGCCGGTATTACAGAAATGCTATTGCAGAGCCATATGGGATTCATCCAATTACTGCCTGCCCTGCCGGATGCGTGGAAAGACGGTTCAATTCAAGGTGTATGCGCCAAAGGAAATTTCGAGATAGGTATTATATGGAAAGACGGACTCTTGAAAGAAGCTACCCTCCTATCTAAGGCAGGACAGAATTGTACCGTGAAGTATGCTGATAAAACAATCTCGTTCAAGACTGTAAAAGGACATAGCTATCAGCTAAAATATGACAAAGAGAATGGATTAATAAAAATCAAATAACAACACTTGGACTTATGCCATTTTTAATGAATACAAAAACATTTACCCCCAAATCGACCATGAAAATTTATACTTGTCTTTGCCTGCTTTTTTTAGCCGGTTATCTGGTTGCCCAGAATAACACTTCGGCATTGTTGCCTATGCCCAATCAGATTACCTCAGTAAAAGGGAAACCCTTCACTGTCCGTTCCGGAAAAACGGCCATCTATATGGGTCAACCGGAGTTGCAGTTTACTGCCAATACACTGCAAAATATATTATATGACAGAATGCAAGTAGAAATCCCACTTGCTTCCGAATCCGGCCATGCTGATATCCGCTTGTTAATTGATCCTGCAATGGATGGAAAAGAACACTATCGTATCGAAATAACTTCCAAAGGAATAACTATCAGCGGAGCTACCGCAGGAGCAGTCTATTATGGAATCATGACGATGGATCAGCTTCTTTTAGGTGACGCGTGCGCCACTGCACAAAAAGAGATTGCTCCTGTCCACATTGATGATGCGCCCCGCTTTTCTCATCGGGCACTGATGCTCGACCCTGCCCGTCATTTTCTTCCGGTAAATGATGTGAAGTTCTTCATTGACCAGATGACACGTTACAAATACAACATACTCCAACTGCATTTGACAGACGACCAGGGATGGAGAGTCGAAATAAAAAAACATCCTAAATTGGTCGGCAAAGATTATTATACGCAAGAGCAGCTTGCCGAAATCATCCAATATGCTGCCCAACGGAATATCGAGGTCATTCCCGAACTGGATATCCCCGGACATACAGTAGCTATATTAGCTGCCTATCCCGAATTGGGATGTACTCATACCGATACGCTGCCTAAGATAGTAGGTAAAACTACAGATTTAATGTTGTGTGCGAATAATGAGAAAGTGTATTCCGTCTATCAGGATATCATCAAAGAAATATCTTCATTGTTCCCATCCGATTATATACATTTAGGAGGCGACGAAGCTGTAATAGAAAAGAACTGGACCAAGTGTACCCGTTGTCAGGCTATGATGAAAGAACTAGGTTATCAGAAAGCATCACAGCTCATGATTCCTTTTTTCAGCCGCATGCTTTCATTCGTCCAAGAAAACGATAAGACTCCTATACTTTGGTGCGAACTGAATAACATTTATCCACCTGCCAACGACTATCTCTTTCCTTATCCCAAAAACGTGACTTTAGTAAGTTGGCGCGGAGGATTGACGCCTACATGCCTTGAACTCACCCGAAAACATGGTAATCCGCTTATCATGGCACCAGGTGAGTACGCTTATCTGGATTATCCGCAACTGAAAGGAGATTTTCCCGAGTTTAATAATTGGGGCATGCCCGTTACCACTTTGGAAAAGTCGTATCAATTCGACCCGGGATATGGCGTGTCCGCTGAAGATCAGACTCATATCACCGGAGTTATGGGAACTTTATGGGGAGAAGCCATACGGGACATAAACCGGGCAACTTATATGGCATATCCCCGCGCTTTCGCATTGGCAGAAGCCGGATGGACACAAATGAAATCCCGTAATTGGGAATCATTCAAACAACGTCTTTACCCCAATCTGACTAACCTGATGAAGAAAGGAGTTTCGGTACGTGTGCCTTTTGAGATAGTTGACAGGAAGTAAAATCTCAATTATAAGCCATTTAAGTGCTATTCCAACTAGACAAGCCAAAAACTATCTATTTTTAGGGATAGGACATTTATGTAGCTATTCAAATAGCATATAAAGTTGGAAGCATACTACTATTCTTTATTATACTAGTACACAGTCAGATATATATTATTATATTCTCAAAGTATTCTCATGCCTTTGAGAAAAAAGTCTCACCTTAATGAGAAAAAATACTCATCTCTATGAGAAAATTTTCTCATAGGGGTGAGAAGTTATTCTCATTGAAGTGAGAATAAAAGGTCTTTGTAGGAATCTGATAATGACTCAGTATTTCTCGTTTTATAGATGCTTTAATTCATTACGGAATAAAGGAATGGACACTTTTTTGATGCGGCAACTTTGATATTTCAAATAAGTTCTTGTGGAACTTGGTTGATTCTGTCTTTAAATAGATCCAATACTGTTTGTATTCACCAATAATCTCATTTTTACGTGTGCAAATATATTTTTTTTTTAAAGAATGATATAATAACCTCATTTTTTCTTTATTTTCCTCCTAATAAAATGTTTTTTCCAACAAATACTCATCAAAATACTACAATTTGAGCATCTAATTTAGTACTCAAAACATAATAAAAGTCATTCTTATTCATAATACACTCATTGACTATTATTTATCTTTTCTCCCTATAATACTATTAAGTTCCACAATAACTAAGATACAATTTGTATTTTTATAGAAACGAAACAGCATAGTTCAGAATTGAAGAAAAAAAGATATAACATATTGTTTTTTTAGCACAAATAAATAAACAAATATGCTTATGAATTCATAAAAATAAGTCCATTTAATGTACGCATAACAGTACAAAAGCATACATGATTAAAGATCAATCAAGTATAAAGTAAGATAAAGTCCTATATCTAGGAAAACACAATGAAATATTGCCTATATACCCATAAAAAAACAGGCAGTCATATAATATAACTTTAATCATTCACCTAAAATCAGATTCATGGAAAATACATCTTAGCAATCCGTTCAGAAACTTCATCAAGCGAAGTTCTCTACTTCTCCTTGGTGTAAATAAAGTTACTTAAATCTCTCCTTGACAAGGAGTGTTAATACTTAAATACTATTTATGAAAAAGAGAATCACACAAACTTTACTGCCAATCATTATGGGATTATCCGTAATAACGCAGTTTGCCTGTTCGGATGACAATAAATCAGGCAGTAATTATAATGGCCCTCTAAAACTAACTACTTTTTATCCGGATTCAGGATATCTTTCCTCCAAAATTATAATAGAAGGTGAAAATCTGGGAACAGATGTTTCTAAATTATCAGTCTACTTTAATAAAAAGAAAGGTTACATCTCACAAGCAGTCGGAAATATTCTAATGGTCTATGCTCCCAAATTGCCGGGAGATACCTGCATCATTTCTGTAGTTAAAGGAAATGATGCTCTTACTTTTGATAATAAATTCCGTTACATCTCCCGTTTTACAGTGGAAAATGTATGCGGTAAAACAGGAAGTAGATACAATATTGGCGGAGATCTCGCCAGTACAACTATTGAAGGCTGGAGATTGAAAGTAGGATGTTGTGATCCGGAAGGTAATTACTATTCATGTTATTCTTGGTTTGGACACAATGGGGGTCTTGCATTAATCAGTGAGAAAAAGAACCTGTCAAAGAAAATCATATCAGAACTGGTTAATGATGTAATGTATCATAAAGTAACAGAGAAACTGTATGCTGTAAGCACACAAAAAAACGTCATTTATGAAATTGATCCTTCCAACGACTGGAAAGTCAAGCGACGTTACTTGAAGCCACAGGACCCTCCCGACAAACAAGTTGACTACAACTCCACATCCTGTATAGCTTATTGTACTGTAGATGGTTACTTTTATGGCCGTACGGCAACCAAACAATTATTCCGCTTCAAACTTGAAGATATGGTATGTGAATATATCAAGAATGATAAATACAATACATCTGTGGCAGAAGCAGAAAACAACTACATTGTCAGTATGATGTTTGGCCCAACTGATCCGACGAAATTATATACTTCTTATGGAGTATCATCCCTCATAAGCGTACAAGATGTCGCAAAACCAGAATCGGAAGAAGAAATATATGCCGGACACCTTAATGTGAGAGCTGACGGAAGCAGCACTACTCAAGTAATTAATGGGTATCGGACGGACTGCTTATTCAGCTGGAACAACCAAATGAGTATTATAGCAGATGAATCTGGACAGAAAAGCATGTATATTGCAGATGCCGGAACTCAAACTATCCGGAAAATAGATATGAATACAGGTATGATAACTACCGTTGTAGGCAGACAAGGCGTTCAAGGTAACCAAAGCGGAACTCCATTAGGATTGACTGTTGAAGGAGATTTGTATATTTCAGATTGTGGGTCCGGATGCGTCCGCAAGCTGAGTCTGCGTTAACCTCAATAATCATATGTAAAGAAGACACTAATGAAAATATATATATTACTATCATTATAAAAAATGCCGATTATTCATTTTTAATTCGTGAGAGAGTACTTTATCCCCGTTTTTCAGAGCGGTAAGAAGTAAAGCCTCTATCCCATCATCTGTTTGATTTTCTTGCTATACAACGTGTAGGTAGAGACTACCCGGTTTATAAACCAGACGACATAGGCGATGTAGAGCGCGAAGAGCAGCCACGCGTACCAGACGCGGGGGGGCAAAGCAGCCGACTGCCGAGGCGATGGCGAGCAGCAGCAGGGCGACGTACAGGCGGGAAATCCACGGGAGGCTTTCGGGCAGGAAGTCGTCTTCTGGGTCGCCGTTGCACATGTCCCCGCCGCAGAAGAAGGTGAGGTCGGCGTATTCTTTGAAGAATGCGGGGGTGTAATAGCCGATGAGCAGCAACAGGAGGCATAACTGAATGTACGCGAGCATCGTGGCGGTTTGCGGCCAGGCGAGGCAGACGCCGCACATCACCGCGAGGGGCACGAACCACAGGATTCGCTTACGCCAGACGACCCGGTCGGGGAGGCACAGCCCGACGAGTACCTCGGCGTGCAGGGCGAAAAACAGGCTCACGCACACGAGTCAGACGAACGGGAGTCTGTCGTCGGCGGACGCGGTGACGAGCGGGGGGACGACGAACCACCCCGCGACGGCAAAGGCGATGTAGACGACCGCCAGCAATCGCCGCGACTGGATGTAGCGATGGTTTACGGTACTTTTCATCTTCGCCGTCACGTACTGGGGCGATTCGTAAGGACGCTGGGTGAGGCTTATCACGGCGTAGGTCGCGAAGACGGTGGCGGCGATGATGCCGGCGATGACGGGCAGGTCGGACAGGTCGGGAAGTGTTGCCATAATTTTAGTTTATTGTTTGCCGTCCCGCCGGACTGACGCGGTTGCGTAGCTTCGGGTGACGGCTGTTTTTTTACCATGCGGAAACGGTTATCCCCGTACATTCCGGCGTCAGGGCTGCGTCGTCCGTTGTCGTGGCGCGGGTGGACGGCTTGGCGGAAGCTGCCGCGCTGCGGTTTGCCGTGTTGATGGCGAGGTTGAGCGTGAGCGTCCGTCCGCTTTGCAGGCGGCGGGGTGGGTCGTAGGCTGTGGCGCCGGGCAGCTGGGCAGGGAAGGTGTAAGTGAGTTCCTGACCGCCGGCGGTGATGGTTATCTTCTCGCTAAGCGAATGTATGTCTTGCGGCACGAGGATAAAGGTGGTGGTGGCCCCTGTCCGCGTGGGAGGATTATCACCATATATAGCGCTGTTGTCGGCGAGTGCCGTGGCGTTGGTGAAATCTACGACCGCGCAGCAATACAGACTCTCACTCAACCGGACGCTGGCTTGGGACAACTCGTCCGCCGTCAGCGCGTTGCCCGATAGGTTCACCACCAGCCGGTGCATCACGTGGCGGAAAGCGAGACGGACGGGCTCGCCTTTCGCCACGGTGACGGTGGGAGCTATCAACAGGTCGGGGTTGGCGGCGCGGAGGATATAGAAGCAATTATCGTTGTCCACTGCATTTTTAGGATAAGCTCCCGCAAAGGTGAGCGGACCCTTGTTGCCAATGTCCTTGAAGTCGTCCCAACGGAGAACGGTCGTCCCTATCGTATATTCCACGTGGTATGTGACGGGGACGCTTCCCCTCACCCGAAGCCTGAGCACGTCGCCCGTGGCGAACGCGCCGCTGCCGTCGGGGTTGAAGGTGGCACGGGTATCGGCCGACCGCCCGGCGGGGAGGACATCGGCATCGGGGGACGCGTCGATGGTGGCTACTATTTTCAGTTCGCTGTTGTCCGCGGGGGTGTCGGGGATGTTGTCTTTGCTGCACGCGGCGAGGGCAAGCGTGGCAGTGAGGGTAATCAGTTGTATTGTTTTCATCATTTATCCTTTTTCTAAATTTATATTCTTCCTAATATCTGTGCGGGGAACGTTTACCGACTGCTCCCTCAACTATCTTTTGATAGTCGGGCAACTCAGTTCCGCGAGTTGCCCGACTGCTTGGTGGTTTGCTGCACGGGATACCACTTTCTCCACTGTGTCCTCATCCTGCGGATTTCGACGGCTGAATGAGGTTTATCCTTTTTTGGCCCAGCCCACCACGTCGATATAAAAGTCGTTGTAGTCCTCGTCGGTGGATTCCTCGATGCAGAAGCCGTAAACCTGTCCCACTTTTACCGCATGGGCGTCGGTGACGCTGTTGGCGGTGATGCTTTGCCGGATTTCAGTGCTTTGGGGAATTTCGACGGACAGGTACAGTTCGTTGCCCGTGAAGTCGACATGTCCCTGTGCCAGTGACTGGTAGGAGGTGCCGCCGCTTGTTTTGGAACAGGTGAAATATACTTTTCCCGTGTCGTCGTACAGTTTTATCGTTCCGGTGTAATAACACTGCGAGCAGACATACCATGAGAGGTTGTAGCCCTTTTTAATTTCCGTTAAAATGTATTTTTGCGAAGCCATAATACGTTGGTATTTAATTGGGTTGCTGTTGAAAATACTTCCAGTTCGTGCCGCATGGCGGTATGGAATATCTCTTTAGCCTGCTCTTCATCCGTCTGCGTGCGGTAGTTTTCAAGCATATTCGCCATCTGGTAGGCGCCATCGGGTGTTCCGCCGTTGCCTTCTATCCAGAAGTAGTAGAGACCGTCGGGGGAAGCCGTCGGAAGCAGTTGGTTCGCTATCCAGTTCCACAGGTATTCGCTGGGGAGCATCACGCAGAAGAGGTAGGGCGAATCGAGGTGGCCTGCCACATGGGCTTCGTAGTCAGCGTAGGACTTGATGGGGTCGTCGGGGATGACGCCTGAAGCGTCGCGGATGTGCCACGGCCCGTGGTAGTATAGGTTGTACTCTTCGTAGCTGGCACACTTGCCTTTCAGGAAGTCGCTGCATACGTCGTCCAACGGATGGGATGCGGCGGCGGCATAAGCGTTCTCCGCCTCGAAGCAGTAATAGGCGTCCTGTACCATCAGCGAGCCGTAGGCGTTCGGGTCGAGGTTGTTGTTCCGTATGCCCCGGAAGTAGTCGGTATCAAGCACCTGTCGGGCAATATCTTCGCATTCGTTCCACATTTCCCAGAACAAAGCGTCGGCGGGCGGCTCGTCGGAGGAGAGGGCGATGCCTCTCTTGCCCATTTTGGCGGCAGCGACTGAAAAGTCACGCCGGATGTACCATTTGTTCATCAGTGTCATAAGCTTTTGTTTTTAGTGTGAATACTTTTGTTTTAATGCTTCGATAGCCCCCGCCCTTGCCTGCTCCTTTCCGTATCGGGACGGGGGGATAGTGTATAATCGTTCGCGCCGTTCGGCAAACCGTCACCGGCGTTGCCGGTTTTGTCGTTCCGCTTCCCCTTTCCCGAAGTCTGACGTTGACGATGCCAATGTCTGGCTTTGACCGTGCCGAAGTTCAACTTCGGGAAACGAGCTGGATCGTTACGGATTCGTGATGCTCTTCCACGTGGCGTTAGCCCACGTCGTTCCGTTCACGGTGGGGCTGCCCGTGCCGCCGGTGTTTTTGTCCGCGTTGAGGACGAGGGTGCAGTTGGCGGCATCGAACAGATCGCCGGTGGTGCCTTGGTTGCCGAAGACAGCTCCATTGTCCAAGGAACCTCCGTCGGAGAGCGTTAATGCTCCGGAGGCGGTCGCCTCTATCCGTGTGAGGCTCTTGCAACGGTTCGCGATGTAGGCACCGAATCGGGTGGCCTTCGGTAGTTTCAAGCTCTCCATGGCTGTACATCCGGTGAAAGCGTAGCTGTTAATCAGGGTGGCTTCCGGCAACTCCGGGTTCGTCAGCCCGGTACAATAACCGAACGCTTTCTCCCCTACGGTTGTCACCTCCTTCGCGAAGCCGAAGCCTTCATTCTCCGTTGTCAGCTTCTTACAGGAGTAGAACGCCTCATCATTGATTTCCGTCAGCGCGGAAAGGGTCAGCGTCGTGAGTGCCGAACAACCCGAAAATGATTTGTATCCCGTGCTTGTCAGCTTCGGGGCATTGACGGAAACCAGCGATTCGCAATCCCCGAAAGAGCCGGTATGGCTACTGAAGTTGTTAGCCGTAAGGCCGCCGCTGATGGCAAGGGCTTCGGGCAGGGAAAGGGCGGTGAGGCCTGTCTCTTGGAAAGCCTCCATGTAAAGGTTGATGACCGCGGACAAATCGACGACCGTCAATGCCTCACAGAAACCAAAAGCCTGCTTTCCTATATGGGTGACGTCCTTCAGATTGATGGTGGAGAGCGATGTGCAACTAAGGAAAGCCCCGAGGCCAATGGCTTTTACCTCGGCGGGAAGAACGACTTCCGTCAAGGCCGCGCACCCATAAAAGGTATAGGCGGGGAGGCCGGCTACAGAGGATGTGACATCCGGGAAGTTGCTGTATGCCACGGTTTGCCAGCCCGTCACGCCCGACAAGTCCACCTTGGTCACTCCTGTATTGTAGAAAGGATTGCCCGTTGATTGAGTATAATCTTCCTTTATTCCTAAATTGGCGATAGGGCCTGTCAGCTTGAACTCGGTGATGCCTGCGGCGATAGCGGCATCGATGGCGGCTTTTACTTGGTCGGCAGTCATGTCGGTCATGTCGATGTTGCCGTCGGTGGGGGTGTCGCCTCCGCCAATGTTAATCTCGCCGTCGATGGTGCCCTGCGTGTCCCATGCGGCGATGTCGCCGGTGGTGAGGGTAACTCCGTCACGGGTAAGGGCAAGATTCAGCGTCAGCGTCTTGCCGCTTTCGAGGGCGGTGAGGGGTGCCGTAGTGCCGCCGGGCAGGGTGATGTTGGCGGGTACTTTATAGACATACTGCTCGCCGTCCATCGTGATTTGAATCCAGTCGGCATTGGTGGTCACTTTTTGCGGGGCAACGACAAAAGTGGCGGCGGCTCCGGTCTTGGTGCCGTAGTCGCCGTCCGTCGCGTCAGCTTCGCCGGGGGTGACGGTGCCTGCGGTGATGTTCACCGTGGCGGAGGCGTTCATGCCCGCGAGCGATACCCGTGCCGTGGCGATGTCCCAGCCGTCGATGTCCGTGGAGAGGTTCACCGTGAGGCGGTGCATGGCGTGGCGGAAGGCGAGCGCGACGTCCTCACCCTTACTCGCCGTGACGGGCGTGGCGAGCAACAGGTCGGGGTTCGTGGCTGTGGCTGCGTTGAAAATGGTTGCCGCCGGGTCTGTGATAGCCTCCGCTTTCGGGTAGTAGGCGGCGAAGGCAACGGGGTCGGTCATGCTCAACTCGTCCCACCAGAGGGCGGTCGAGCCTACGGTGTAGGCGCTGTTGGCGAGCTTGGCGGTGGCGCCCACGGTGGCGTACAGCCCCAGCACGTCGCCCGCTTCAAAGTTTCCGCTGCCGTCCGCGCTGATGGCGGCACGGCTGCCGAAGTTTCCGGCATCGATAGTTCCTCCGATGGAGGTCCGGATGTTCACCGCGGCACGGGTTGGTCCGTCCGGCTCGTCATTCTTACTGCATCCCGCGAGGGCAAGCGTTGCGGCCAGTGTTGCCGCCAATAGAGTTCTTGTCTTCATTTTGTTTCTGTTTTTAATATGAATAGGATATGTTTTGTTTTATCGCTTCGGGAGTGTCCGCCGGGGCGGGACAGTCACGACGTGTCTTCCCCTGCGTATTGAAGGCAAATGTAGCCGGAACGCGCATTCACGGCAAGAGCGGAGGTGGTTTATCTCGTGTGGCAATACGAAATAAACTGGTTTATTTCATTCGATTACGAAATAAACCACTTCGGACAAGCAAAAAACCTTTGCCGCGGAGGTACGGCAAAGGCTTTTTTGAGAATCAACTTTCGGTTCTGTTTTTCAGTTTTATCCGATTTAAGTATTCGGTCGGGGTTTCTCCCATAACCTTTCTGAAATAGGTATAAAAATTTCCCCGTGTATTGAACCCGACCTTTTGCGCGAGTTCGTTCATTGATATGCCGAGTTCTTCCGACAATAATTCCTTGGCGTACTCGATGCGCAGCCCCACACGCCACGACAAGAAGTCCTGCGACATCTGCTCTCTGAAATACCACCGCAGGAAGTTGGGGGTCGTGCCCAATTCCCGCGCAATCTGTTCGCGTCTATCTTCCTGCACGGCATATCCCCTGTCGGCCACCCATTGTTCGAGAGTCACGCGCAGCCGTTCCGTCTTTTCCCACCGTTCTGCATCGGAAAGTTCCGTGGCGGCAACCTCCGGCACGGACGGCTGCTCCGATTCCGGTTTTATTTCCGGTTGTTCCGTCAGCGCGGGCAGGTAATAATTCACCTTTGCCGCGTAGTTGGAGAAACGGCTGGAGAACCACCCGTAAAAGACGACGTATCCCACCGTGAAAAGATTATAGGCCATCGGCGGCAACCACATCGACACGCTGGCCGCCACCCCGACGGCAAGGGCGGCGTAAAACCCGAATTTTGTCCACCGCAGCCGCGAGTCCTGCTCCTCGTCGTAATAATCCTCCAACTGCGCGAGGCTTTCGGCATACTTCCGGCGAAAGAGCCATGTGTAATACGTCAGTTGCCCGGCATAAACCGCCAGTGCCGCCGGAAATATCCAGCGAATATCGGTCGCGAGGGCAACGGGCATGAACAAGGCCACTGCCGCCGTCACGATACCGACCTGCGTCCACACCCGCCGCCGGGTGACATACAGCGGACAGATAAAGATGAACAGCGTGGCGGTAAACAGCAGCGACTGATAAGCGGCGGTCGCGATGGTGAGTGTGGCTATGATTTTCGGGTCGCCCTCCCTATTGACGAGGAGTTCAGCTACAGTCGCCCCGGCAAGGATGAAATAAGAGGCGGTCAGTATCGCGCGTGACGTGCGCAGTTTCCGCGTTTCCTTCTTGCGTGAAATATCGACCCCGCATAACTGGAACCCAAAAGCTGTCAGGATAATAGCCGAGACAACGGTGACGAGCGTATAAATATTCAACCACATACCGCCCTCTCGCCTAATGAATAGGATATTTCCAGAAAAGAAAAGGATACGCTATTTGCGTAGGAACTGAAAATAAGTATATTACGCGCGAAGAACAGACGGCGCAATGTGTGTTTAGAAGAATTTGGCAGACCGCCAAATTTTCAGGCATAAAAATAGCGGGGAAAGCGTATTTTTTTCTTTCCTCCACCGTATTTGCCATCGAGCGCACGGCATTGTATGCTATGTCCGCGTGTTCACACCTCATTTTTTTAATCGCACTACTTTTCACCCCGCAAAATTACGCCTTTTTATGGAAAAGGGCAAATATATGGAGGCCAAAGAGTTGGGGGGAGGAAAGAAAGAATTGTCAATGCGATAAATTATTTGTCCGAAAAATTATTTTCCGAATTGTCTCATGACAATGAAAAAACTGACGATCGCCAGAAAGTTAAAGGAAAAGAATGTGGATATTATGACAATTAAAGAGTGCGCAGAATTGCCATTGGCTGTTATAAAACGTTTGTGATATAACTTTTTTTAAAGGCATTCTCTTATTTTTCCTTTTTTAAAGATAACCGACTCCAAAACTTATCTCTTGGGGGACGGTTATCGGCGGAATGCCGTTAAACCGTCTCGTTTTCGTTTAACGAAAACAGGAAAAAAAATTTTAAGTTTAATGAGAGTTTGAGTAAAAAAACAATTTTTTTCCGGAAAATGCAATTCTCATAAGATTGTTTTTCGGTATAATCACGGTGATTAAATGTATGGAAAATGTTAGTTGATAAGATAAGTTTCGTATCTTTGCCAATAGTTAAGTCGCTCTTTAATATTGTGCAAGATAAGGCGTATCAAAGCAGTTCGCTCGTTTCTAAATCGTTACCTATTGATTGGCTCACAGGATGTAAGTTATTGATTGTAATCATCACAACATTCCACTTTGTGTCAGCTTTAAGCTGATTGATGTTACGTATGTGATGCATCACAAGATCTCCCATTGCACCGCATAATTCACACTTTCTCTCTTTAAGCCTTTCCACAAGTGTAGGGAGATACATGGTGTTCGGTATGTAGTCGTAATGGTTATCCTCATAGATGCCGGTGAAGCGTTTGCATCTGAATCCGCCGTTATACCATACTCTTTGTTTCGCGTTGCCTTTGCTATCCTTATAAGGGATAATCACATCCGTTCCGTCTTTGTACTTTTCAAGTATTTGTCCGACGGTTCTTTTGTGCTTGCGACCGAGAGTTTTGAGCATGCTATACTTCATGAAGTAATTGAACTTCCAACCGAAATAGCCGATACTGTCCGCAATAGAATAGTAGTTGTAGAATCCCCCCAATTCAAGATTGTATTGCGCCAGGATATCTGCGTCTTGTCTATTTACCATATACTTACGAGACGAAGGTTTAAGTGTCTCTTTCCTGTTGACTTGTGTGATAAGCACAGCATCATAGGATTGAAGACGCTTAAGTACGGTTTCGTAAGATACTTTCAGCACAATTGTGCCCAGCCACGGGCGTCGTTGTAGTCCACTCCGTGTGCGTGTATGGTCCATAGATCGGCGTGTATTGATTTCATATCCAAAGAATTTTGCAGGTTCCTGTGCGTTGGTAATCAAGGTCTTTTCCTGCGAGATATCCAATTTGAGTTTATCACTCATGAACGTCGTAACATCAGCCTTGATTTTCTCGCATTCCTCCTTGCTACCGATCCCCCCTATAAGAAAGTCATCGGCATACCTCACATACTTCAATCTTCTGAACGCGTCGTCTATGTCCCTTGTTGCTGGAATATCCAACGTCTTCTTGCGCATTTCGGCAATTTTTGATTTCAGTTCAACTTGGCGATTTTCATCCGTTTCTGCTTCTAGCTTCCATCGTAATGCATTTCTCTGATTCCGGTTACGCTGATACTCTTGGGTTAGTCTACGTCCTCTGCCTCTATTGAAGTTATCGGCATACTCTTTTATATACTTGTCGAACTTGTCAAGGTAGATGTTAGCTAGAATAGGACTAATGATACCGCCTTGTGGTGTTTTCGAGTAAGTGTTATTGTATGTCCATTTCTCCATATAGCCTGCATTTAAGAATTTGCGGATTAATCGCAGGAACCGTTCATCGGAGATGCGCTCTCTGAGGATATCAATCATAATGTTATGGTCAATATTGTCAAAGAAGCCTTTGATGTCGCCTTCAATAAACCATCGTGTTCCTTTGAATGTAGCCTTTATGTCTCTTAATGCAGTGTGGCAACTTCTATTGGGGTGGAATCCATGCGAGGTATCCTCAAAGTGTCTCTCGTAAATGGCTCGGACTACTACGGAAGCTCCGTTTCCATATCGGGTATTCAGTATCTTCATACATAGCCCCCGTTTCCATAGGCATCCCGCTTTAGGAAATCCCCGTTTAGTTTCGTAATGACTATTAGCGCGACAGACTGTCGGATGCGACTTTCGTTCTTTTCTCCGCTTATTGCGGTTGTGCCGTAACTATGTTCTATGCTCTCAAAGGCTACCTGACAAATGAGAGAGCCACGGTGTGACAATACAACTGCCTTTCGTCACAAGTCCAACATGCCTCACTGAACTATCGTTCAACCAGTATAGGCTTCATCCTCGTGTCTGTCTTTCTCCCCAGCGATGCACTCGCTCTTGGCAATTAGGGCGGCCATGCTGCAACCGACATGCGACACTCCCATTGGGTTTCCCCGCCGGATAAGTCGGTTGGGAGTAGACTTAGAATCTAGTCTAGTCTCTTGCTAAAGAGACATTCATTACGCAACCTTTACGGGCACACGGTACCCATTCATTTTTTGATTACATAGAATCGGCAGCAACACTCCCTTGATGACACACTGAGGATTATTCTCATACTTCTTCAGAATCTGCAGCGGAATATCCCTCAAAGGGATATTACATATAATCTTGGTCTTCTGACATTCTTTCCTGATCCACTTAACCCCGTTGGAATCTTCGACAATATCTTCCTGCTTCAATTGCTTGACATCCGAAAATGTCAGCTCGGTAAAGCAACAAAAGATAAAAGTATCACGCACCTGGGCCAACCGGGATATTGCAATTTCTTTGCTGAGTATTCTCTGAATTTCAGAATCTTCAAAGAAATCACGGTCTACCGCCTCAAGCGTGAATTTATATTCAGCGAAAGGGTCTTTCTTCAACCATCCTTTTGTCAGGGAAAGAAGGATGATCTTTTTGAAAGTTCTTCAAATATTGCATCGAAGTATTATGGCAGCATTCTTTTTTAGTCAACAACCAAAACATATAGTCTTCCACAAACTGCTGAGACATTTCACTCAAGAGAAAATCTTTCTTGCGATAAGTTTCCCACACAAAATCCTGTGTATGCCTTTAATGTTGTCTCATAACGTTGCGCTGTTGCATCGGCCATGCTTATACCAACCAACTTCCTGCATTTCTCATTATGTTCACGGAAAATATCAAATAAACTACGGTCAATAAAATCTCCCTTTCCAAGATAACGGGCTAAAACTTTCGAAGCAGTTACATTATCCCCTTCAATTTCCATATCACGTTGAATTTTGAGAACCCTCCCATAAATCGCATCAAGGTACAGGTTCAATTCCTTCTCCTCACGTTTTTTGTCCACGGCTCTGCCTTTATCGGCATCCCAAAGTTGAGGTAAAATCGTTTTCTTTATTGATGCATCCGCACGAACACCGTTCACAGCAATCCTCATCAGGATCGGCGCCTCACCATGCCGATTTAATTTCGTCCTACGAATGTAGAACAAGAGGCTAAAAATTGCTCTTTCCATCTTTCTTTAATTTTTAAGTTTCACATAGCAAAACAACTAAATCAGAGGCAATCTAACAGCGCACAAAGCACTGAAAAACAACGAATTATAATCCTATTCGGTAGCAAAAAAAAATGCAGGGCAAAAAAGGACACCGAACAGTACACCGGAGAAATACATTATTCTTAGCTTTTCGTGTAAACTAAAACAAAAAAAATCCCTACAAGCATCTAGCTTACAGGGATTTGTTTCATTGTTCACTTTTCATGAGCGGAGAGACAGGGTAATGAACCTATCTCCTTATGTCGCTTTAATTCAACTCTTTATCAATACGTCAATGCCTTAGGGGGTACAATTTAGGTTTCAAAAAAGACGTTTGTTTGTCGTCCTTTGGCTGTTCATTGTCTGCCTAAAACTTCGGTTCAAAGATACAACACTGTTCCGATTCATGCAAATCTTTGAATATCAATGTTTAGCGTTTAGTACAAAGGTGCAAACTATATATATAGATATATACTTGCACCTTGCACTAAATTATATCTTGTCCTACCAGCAGTTTTCTTTCTTCAAGACTTACTGCTGATTTCAACGCCTTTTTAGCTCGTTCTTTCTTACGTTGGTAGTGTCTGTACTGTGGGTTCACTTCTTTACGGGCATTCCTATCAAATTTTGCTGCATACTCTGCCATGTACTTGTCCAATTTATCAAGATAGATATTGGCAAGTACTGGACTGATGATGCCACCTTGCGGTGTCCCGTTATATGTGTGAAAATATTCCCAATCTTCGATATATCCTACATTCAGGAATTTACGGATAAGCCGAATGAAACGGACATCATTGATGCGTTCTTCGAGGATTCCTATCATCACATCGTGATTGATGTTGTCAAAGAATCCCTTTATATCGCCCTCAATATACCATTTCACCCCACAGAATGATTTTTCAATCTGCTTAAGGGCGGTGTGACAGCTCCGTTTGGGACGGAAACCATGCGAAGTGTATTCAAAACTCTCCTCGTATATGGTTTCCAATACCATTTTAACCACCTCCTGCAATAACTTATCTTCCGTAGCAGGAATACCCAGAGGACGCATTTTCCCGTTTTTCTTGGGTATATATGTTCTCCTTGACGGTTTGGGCTGGTAGCTTTCATCTTTCAATGATGCTATCAGGTTTTCAATACGTTTGATGCTCATGCCGTCAATGGTCTTGCCGTCCGTCCCCTCCGTCATATTGCCTTGTTTGGGGGCAATCCGCTGGTAGGCAACGGCGTACATCTCCGTATTGAAAAGAATACGGTACAGACGCTCGTACTTGTAATTCAAGTCCTTGCTGTGTCGATTCAAACTGTTTAATACATTCGCTGGACTTCTCATAATGTCTCACACATTTTCCGTTATTTGTATTAAAATTATTAGCTGCTTCCCTTCGCCATGTACAAGGCTTTCCCTTGCTCGGACTACTACGGAAGCTCCGTTGCCTTGCCGAATATTCAGAGGTCTGTACCTCATAGCCTTACAACTGGCTTTCCGGTTTAGGCAATCCCCGTTTATGATATAATAACATGGCTGTGATAGATTGTCGGATATGACTTCCGTCCGTTTCTGCTTATGGCAGTTGTGTCGTAACAAGTTCCTGCCTCTGCTACACGACGCTCGCATCAGAGGTGTTACGATATAGCGAGTTAAGCTATCTTTCACTATAGACCGTACTATGACCACTTGGACTATCATTTAATCAGTTTGGATTTTATCCTCATATCTATCTGTTTCATCTCTCCATTCAGCGGCAATTTGATAACTAATTGGCTTATGGTTTTCCGGCGTGCTATACTCCCTGCCGTCCTTTCGTGGGCAGATAAGCCGGTGATGATAGGTAATTTATTGGAACACATACCTAATAGCTTGCCAATGCTACATTCATTATATCACCTATACGGGCGCACCATCGTAATAAGCCTTCCCTTGCTTATAAATCTTTACAGTCTCCTGAAAATTGCTCCACATGTTCTGTGCCGTCGAGGAGGTCTGTACGATTTCATTGGCCGAGTTCACGATACTCTGTGCGAGGTTCGTGGGGTCTATCACCGTCCATTGCGCCTTGCTTGTCACTGAAAGGGATGACAATGCCATAAACAAAATTATCGTTCTCTTCTTCATGCCCTATCTCCTTTCTTTAGTCAGTAAATACCGGCTGTCGTCGTCACGGGCAAACAGACCGTAACTGCCGAACAGCAACACCTCGCTGCCTGAAAAATACCCGATGCATCCGGCATCCCTGTTCCCGTGCAGGAAAAGGTCGTCACCGCCGCGCAGCGGGATATTGATTTCAACGTAGGCCCTTTCTCCGGCGAACAGCGTGGCCTTGTATCCCTTGAAGCCGTCCGTCACCCGGTTGGATTTACGGATGGTCAGCGTCGAGCCGCCTTCCCTGTTCATTCAGTGCCCGCAGATGCGGTCATGTTCCAGTTCCTTTCTCATCTCCCCAATCAGGTTCAGCAGGTCCAGATTGGTCAGGGTGGCGTCTCCGAGCGCTTCCCTGCATTGGCTTAATAAATCTTTCTTACTCATTGTGTTTTATGGATTAAAGGATTGTTTGTTTTCCTGCCGCTTGTTTTCGGCAAGCTGTCTGATAGCCAGCTCGATGTTTCCATCCAGCTTTTCCGTAAGCCGGGTAAGCTCCAGTTTTTCAGTTTCTTCTGTGGTGTAGCAGTAGGCTAAGCACCCAGCGCCTTGTCATATTTCT
>NZ_KV804411.1:0-24561 GCF_001811315.1 Bacteroides sp. HMSC067B03
GATACAAGCAAAAAGTGAGAGCATGGGAGCAAAATCTATACTAAATCAATAGGAGGCTGAATCAGATGCAGCCAAATAAAGATTGAGCATCTCCGAGCAAAATCCACCTCCAGTTGTTATTCAAAGACAAGGATATATTATACAATAAAAAGTCAATGTCATGGAAAAAAACATTTTTAAGTTAGATAATGAACAGCTCAAAGTGATTGCATGCTCATTTCGTGATAAAATAGAAGAAGGGTTAAAGACAGAAAATGCAGAGATACAATGTATTCCGACTTTCATTACTCCCCAAACAAATCATATCAATGGTAAATCACTGGTACTCGACCTGGGAGGAACCAATTATCGAGTGGCAATCGTAGATTTCAATAAAGCAGTCCCTACCGTTCATCCGAATAATGGCTGGAAGAAAGATATGTCAATCATGAAGTCTGCCGGATATACCCGCGAAGAGTTATTCAAAGAACTGGCCGACATGATTGTAGGAATAAAGCGTGAGGAAGAAATACCCATCGGTTATTGTTTTTCCTATCCAGCCGAATCTGTACCGGGTGGAGACGCCAAACTGTTGCGTTGGACCAAAGGGGTAGATATAAAAGAAATGATCGGAGAATTTATCGGAAAACCTTTGCTTGACTATCTGAATGAAAGAAATAAGATCAAGTTTACAGATATCAAAGTACTCAACGATACTATAGCCAGTCTATTCGCCGGTCTCACGGACAGCAGTTACGATGCATACATCGGCCTCATCGTAGGGACAGGAACCAATATGGCAACTTTTATCCCTGCTGATAAAATACAAAAACTAAATCCGGCATACAACGCACAGGGGATGATACCGGTGAATCTGGAATCAGGCAATTTCCATCCACCCTTCCTCACTGCAGTAGATGACACCGTCGATGCAATCTCCGGTAACCCGGGAAAGCAACGCTTTGAGAAAACGGTATCCGGCATGTACTTGGGAGACATTTTGAAAACGGCTTTTCCACTGGAAGAGTTCGAAGAGAAATTCGATGCTCAGAAACTGACTTCCATTATGAACTATCCGGATATATACAAAGATGTATATGTGCAGGTGGCACAATGGATATATGGCAGATCTGCACAATTGGTTGCCGCCTCACTTACAGGACTTGTCATGCTGCTGAAATCGTACAATAAAGACATGCGAAAAGTTTGTCTGGTAGCCGAAGGCAGCCTTTTCTGGAGTGAAAACAGGAAAGATAAAAACTATAACATTCTTGTTATGGAGAAATTAAGGGAACTTTTCAAGCTGTTCAACCTGGAAGATGTCGAAGTGGATATCAAAAGCATGAATAACGCGAACCTGATAGGAACTGGAATTGCAGCATTATCCTAATGCCCCTGGCATCGTTTGCTTCACATCGTATATGCATGTGCTGAAATCGACAGGAAAGTGAGACCGGGACTCGCAATAAGGGGATCAATATGTCTGTATCATTATTTGGGGTACGAATTATGCGGATTAACACGGTTTCCAGTAGTATATATAATCTCTTGGAACTGTGAAATCCGCATAATCTGTGCCCAAATTAGGTCTATTAGCAAGCCAATATTCATTTTGCCCCTTATCTGCCCGGCACTATTTATTATATGGAATAACGCTTAAACGATAATTGTCGTCAGGCAACAATTCCGAATCAAATTCGATTTCAATATCTTTAGACTCACCTTTCAGCAATGTAAAATAATTATCATTCATCAGCGCAGGTAATATACGTTCTCCGTCTGACGAACGGACGGCCTGCACGTGAACAGCAAAAGCGACTGATGGACCTACATTCTTAATCGTAGCTTTTATCACTTTCTTGTCTCCATGATCCGTCCGGTTCACTAGCTGAGATGTCACATTCAGCTTCGCTTTTGATAAAGTATTCAATGCTTTATAGTCGCCCGGCTTGTTGGAACGCCAATAGAAGTTGTCAGAAAGCAGATTTCCATTCGCATCGTTCAATTCCAGTTTTATAAAATGAACCGGAGACAAATCCGTCGGTTTCTTTTTCTTGCCATACAGTTCAAATTCATAGAGTGAATACCCCCACATAGTAGCGCATTTCACTCCCTGCATTTTTACATAGCGAGTACGTACAGGCTTTATCTTTATTTCTTCCAGTCCGCCTTTACAATCTTCATTGGAATAAATTTCCTTCCAATGCGCCGCATCATCAGAGATCAACAGTTTATAGGACTTGGCATGAGCTGCTTCCCAGTTCAACGCAATGGTGGCTACTTCCGCAGGTTCGCCCAAATCTACATAAATCCATTCATCATCACGAGGCTCACTCGCCCAGCGACTGCCGTCACTGGCATCAATAGCGGCCCCGGGCTCACCGGCATCTTTAGAGACGGAAGAAGCAAACGCTTTTTTACCAAAAGCAAGATTGTCCGTAGTAAAATTCAGATGGAAACAATAAGAATCCTTATTGGCAGCTGCATTCAATGTGACATTCTGAGTGTAACGTCCCATTTCTTTCCCATCCAGATTGTAGACTCTGGCGGTTGCTTTCAGTCCCTGCAAATCTTGTAAAGTAGTATTAATAACCTTCACACTATTATCAGCATAGCTCCACTGGATGTGAACAGGTTCGCACGCCTTCTTAATTCCCCAGTAAGCTCCTGTCAGATCATAATAATAATCATAGGTCTGCCACACCAAAGAAGGATAAGCCGACTGTCCCATCCAAGTCAGGATGCCGGATGCATCGTCCCATATATGATGCTGGAAACCTTCGTACATCGCCTTGTTCACTTCTACATTCACCAACTGGGCTTTCCGACAGAAATCTTCGATTCCCTTAGCTTTTCCATAATTATACTCCACCGTAGAGAAATATTTGTCAGGTCCCGCATTACCTCCGGAGTTACCAAAGAAATGTTTATTCCACATTTCATTGCGCGGCCACCAGTTCTTTTCGGGAATAAATTTCTTGAAGCTTTCAAAAGTAGTGAAAACTGCCGTACCAATTTCCGTACGAAGTCCCCACCCTCGGGTGATATTAGCACCATACCCATAAGGAGCTTTCGTAAAATACCAGTTAGGATGAGAATTCATCCAGGGGCCGCTACCGGAAAGCCCATCGCTGTGCGAATTGGCATGGTATGCCCTATCCCCTCCATCGTAAACATTCACATCTTCTTCCAGCCATTTATTGAGTGGGGGTAACGGATAACCCTCATTATCTCCGCACCACACAGCAATGCAGGCGTGATTGCGTAAACGCTTTATCTTTTCAACAGCATTCATATTGAAGGCAAAGACGTCATCAGGGAGATTGGAGTTTGAATTCAGCCAGAAATCATCCCAAACCATGATACCATATTTATCGCAGGCCTGATAAAACTCGTCATCAGTAACAGAACCTATCCAATTCCGTATCATATTGAAATTCATCTCCTGATGAAGCTTCACTTTCAAATCATATTCTTCCCCCCGACAGCGTAACATATATTCACTCATTCCCCAGTTGCCACCTTTAAGATATACAGGTTCACCATTTATTTTGAGATGAAGTATGCCATCCACCATTTCATAACCATATTCCCTTATACCGAATGTAAGCAGCTGTCTGTCTGAGACTTTTCCACCGACAGAGTATGTCAGCTCACACGTATAGAGATTCGGTTCACCGTAGCCGTTAGGCCACCACAAGGCAGGGTTACGGACTACCAGTTGCTTCAATTTCGTGTTATCGAGCAGGAAGTCACGTTGCTTGCCCGCTTCAATTTCCATTTCTTCCGAAAACTCAATGTTACCGGGCCGGATCACTCCTTTCAGTATTCCTTTCTGATCGACCGCTGTATTATTTCTCAGTTCCAGCTGCAGGCTTAAGGTCGCTTCGTCCCTGGAAGGCACCTTCGAACGTATCCATGGATCGATCATGGACACTTCACGGGTCTTAGTCAAATAGACATCATCGGTTATGCCACTTAAAAGTCCCGGTACATAAGGCATCCAGTCCCAGCCTGCACACGAAACGTAAGTAGGGCTTGCATAGTTGGGAACCGGCGTTCCAACCCAATGTACAAGAACGGCCAGTACATTCTTGCCTTCTTTTGACAATAAGTCCGTTACATCAAAGTTTCCTCTGTGCATAAAACCATCAAGCAACCCCAGGCGTGTTCCATTGAAGAATATTTCTCCCTTGCGGTTCACTCCTTCAAAATTCAGCCAGACTTTTTCTCCGGTTTCCACTTTGGGAGAAAGAAATTCTGTGCGATACCAAAAATTGCGGTCGTACTTCGATTTATCTATCGTATACGCATTATCACCAAAATTCGGATCGGGCTCCAACCCTTCCGAAACGTACGAACCGAAAACAGTTCCCGGCACCGTTGCCTTCACCCAGCCTTCCGTATTATACCGGACGGACATAATCAACGAAGGATCGGTAACTTCCGCCTGTGCCTTCACTCTCCAGACAGCCAGATTTCCTTCGCTATTCAATGATATTTTTTCCTTTTGCGCTTGAGACGTGATACTTGATAACAGTAATGTAAGTATCAGTGTAATCTTCCAAATATTCATGCTCTTCTATGATTAATATTTCTTCTTTTACTAATAAACAATTAGTATTAGGACGATTGAACACTCAAATACTACTAAAAAAAGAAAGTTGATTATAGACTCACGAATCCTCTGTATGTGGTATGGTATTAGCAGATTACTTATAGTAAGGAGCTGTCTTAAAAGTACAGGCACCGAAGCTAACAATATGATTGTTAATGATATAATAAGATTCAGAGGAATAGGTTAAGCTTTGCACACCTCTCCTTTTTGAAAAAAGCATATCATTTTGAAAAGAGTAAGAACCCATAAATTATCAGATGACAATGAAAGTTTGCAAATTTGAAAGAATGAATAATGAGGATGAAGTCAAGCAAGTAATCGGTTGCATACAGAAAGAGCATCCTTACGTAGCCGTCATTCCTGTATTGACACAATTGCAGGAATGGTTACAGGCTATTTCCGTCAGTTGGTTTCATGAAGAAGATGAAACGTCTCATACGATAGTTAATGCCATTGAGGAATATTGCCGTACTCTGACCGACCGTCTCATTTCAGACCGGAAACTGAATCAAGACATGAAAGTCCAAATTGAGAAATGCATAGAAAAGATACAGGTCTTGGTGGAAGATAAGGCAGACTTACTGACCGACAAAATAATAAAAGCCGAAGTATACGGACTGTCCAATGAATTATTTGCCTGCTGCCTACGTCAGCAAGGGCTTCGTGCACAAACTCTGGATACCGGAAAGTTCATGCAAATCAACCTCGAAAGGAAACCGGATATTCCATATATCAAGGAGTCTGTTCAACAGTACATCAGCGAAAAACGGGATGCCGATATTTTCATCGCTCCACTTTCCCTCTGTAAAAATGTATATGGCGAAACAGATTTCATGAATGAAAAACGTAACGACTACTACGCCACAGTACTCGCCACCGCATTCGGAGCAGACGAACTGCTCTTATCTACCCAGATCAACCATATCTATGCAAACCGTAACAGCCGGAGAGAACAGCACTCACTGACATATACAGAGGCCGAACAACTGATCAACAGCGGAGTATACTTGCTCTATGCCGACTGCATCAGCTTAGCGGCACATTCCAATATAACTATCCGGCTGACGGACACTCATGACCTGACAACGGAACGGCTTTATATCTCATCCCACGACACGGGCAACAGCGTCAAAGCAATACTTTTTCAGGATTCTGTCACATTTGTACGTTTTACATCATTGAATGTCCTCCCCGGATATTTACTAATGGGCAAATTGCTGGAAGTAATCAACAAATATAAGATCAATGTCATTTCAATGGCATCATCGAATGTATCCATTTCTATGGTGATATCAGCCAGCCCTGACACTTTGCGGATTGTGCAAAAAGAGCTCCACAAGTATGCCGAAATGGTTATTGACGAAAATATGTCTGTGATACATATCATTGGTTCGCTCCATTGGCAGCGTACCCAAGTAGAAAGTCATATAATGAACACTATCAAGGATATCCCCATTTCACAGATTTCTTATGGAGGAAGTGACCAGTGCTTCACCTTATCTGTACATACCACGGATAAAAACAGACTTATCAGTTTGCTGGCCGCCCATTTCTTTGAGAACGAGTTTGCTACCTGACTTCAATCCAGACATCCCACTTTGTCAGATCTTATACTCCTCGATCTTACGATATAAAGTAGTGAGACCTATCTTCAACAAACGGGCAGCTTCGGTCTTATTGCCTTTTGTATATTCCAAAACACGGGCAATGTGCCTTCGCTCCATTGCAGCCAGTTCAAAACTGCCCATGCTATCGTCCGAACATTCATAATGAGTATTCTGAATTTCAAGAGGCAAGTCACACACATCCAGACGTCCACCTTCACAAACAATCAGGCTGCGTTCAATTACGTTCCTCAATTCGCGGATATTGCCCTTCCACGGTTGTTGCTCCAGTGCTTGCAGAAAAGCCGGAGTCATTTCGCTGATTGCATACGACAGTTTTTCAGAAAAGCTCTTGGCAAAAGCAGTAGCAAGGATTCTTATATCACCGGTACGCTCACGGAGAGCCGGAAGATGTACCTGGAATACGGAAAGCCGATAAAATAAATCCTCACGGAAACGTCCCGCTTTGATTTCCTCTGCCAGGTTACGGTTGGTAGCAGCTATGATGCGCACGTTCACCCGGGTAGGTTTCGTATCTCCTATCTTTATATATTCGCCGGTTTCGAGGATACGCAATAACTTGGCTTGCAGTTCAAAAGCCATTTCACCGATTTCATCCAAGAAGATGGTTCCATTATTAGCTTCTTCGAACAGTCCTTTTTTATCTTTCAAAGCTCCAGTGAATGATCCTGCTTTATGCCCGAACATTTCACTCTCCAGCAGTTCCTTGCTAAAAGACGAACAGTTCACGGCAACAAAGTTCTGCTTATTCCGCTTACTATTATAATGTATAGCCTGAGCAAATACTTCTTTTCCGGTTCCCGTCTCCCCGGTCAATAAAACCGGAACATCAGTCACCGATACTTTCTGTGCCAGCATAACAGCCTCTTTCAGTACTTTCGATTCTCCCAGAATGGAATCAAAAGAATATAGCTGGCTGACTTTCTTTTCCAGTTTCTCCAACCGTACATTCATCTTCGCCTTTTCGACGGCACGGCTGATCAAAGGAATGATCTTATTATTATCGTCTCCTTTCGTGATATAATCGAATGCACCGTTTTTGATTGCCTGCACCCCGTCGGGTATATTACCGTGAGCAGTAAGAAGAATAACCTCTACATTCGGGGCTGTCTTTTTAATATTCAAGACCAGGTCGACTCCATTTCCATCGGGAAGAAAGACATCACACAAAGCCACATCCGGCTGTTGAATTTCCAACTGTCTGATAGCTGCCTTGCAATCACCTGCCTGACATACCTCATAGCCCTCCAGTTCGAGCATACGAGCCAATAGGCTACGAATCTGAACCTCATCGTCAATGATAAGAATTTTACTCATAATTAATTTATAAAAAATGAAGAAAGACAAACAGGGTGCGCAAATATAAGTCTTTTTTCTATGATCCGAGAACAATTCTCTCCACTTTATTGTTATTTCCATAGGAAACTATTTACGTGATAAAATTATGAAGATAATTATTATTGGAGGCGTTGCCGGAGGAGCTACCACTGCTGCCCGGATCAGACGCACAAATGAAACAGCTGAAATTATCCTTTTAGAAAAAGGGAAGTATATCTCTTATGCCAATTGTGGGCTGCCCTATTATATAGGAGGTGTGATTGAAGAACGGGAAAAGTTGTTTGTACAAACACCCGAAGCATTTTCTACGCGCTTCCGTGTAGATGTCAGAACTGAAAATGAAGTCATCTTCATCGACCGGAAGAGAAAGACAGTGACAGTGAGACAAAGCAGTGAAGACTCGTACGAAGAAAGCTACGACAAATTACTGATATCAACCGGAGCTTCTCCTGTAAGACCTCCCCTGCCGGGTATCGACCTGAACGGAATCTTCACACTGAGAAACGTTACAGACACAGACCGAATCAAAGAATATATCAACAGCCATGCTCCCCGAAAGGCTGTTGTCATCGGAGCCGGATTTATCGGGCTGGAAATGGCAGAGAACCTGCACGCGCAAGGAGCAAAAGTTTCTATTGTGGAAATGGGAAATCAGGTGATGGCCCCCATCGACTTCTCGATGGCATCTCTTGTACACCAACATTTGATGGACAAAGGAGTGAACCTGTATCTGGAACAGGCTGTGGCATCCTTCGAAAGAGACGGAAAAGAACTGAAAGTGATCTTTAAGAACGGAGAGTCTATCTCTGCCGACATTGTCATCCTTTCCATCGGCGTCCGCCCGGAAACGACATTGGCACGTGCAGCAGAGCTAACAATCGGCGAAGCAGGAGGAATTGCCGTCAACGACTATCTGCAAACTTCGGACGAATCGATTTACGCCATCGGTGACGCAATCGAATTCCGCCATCCGATCACCGGAAAACCGTGGCTTAACTACCTTGCCGGCCCTGCCAACCGTCAGGGGCGAATTGTAGCAGACAATATTCTGGGAGCACACATCCCCTATGAAGGAGCCATCGGGACTTCTATCGCCAAAGTGTTCGATATGACGGTTGCCTCTACCGGCCTCCCCGGCAAGCGATTGCGGCAGGCAGAAATCAATTATATGTCTTCCACCATTCATCCGGCCTCTCACGCAGGATATTATCCGGATGCCATGCCGATGAGTATCAAAATCACTTTCGATCCGAAGACAGGCAAACTGTACGGCGGACAGATTGTCGGCTATGACGGTGTAGACAAACGAATTGACGAAATCGCACTCGTCATCAAGCATGAAGGTACGGTCTATGACCTGATGAAAGTAGAGCAGGCTTATGCTCCTCCATTTTCTTCAGCCAAAGATCCGGTAGCCGTTGCAGGATATGTAGCCGAAAACATCATCACAGGGAAAGTACAACCCGTCTATTGGAGACAGCTAAGGGATATCGAACTGGAAAACAATTTCTTGCTGGATGTACGTACTCACGACGAATTCTCGCTCAACACACTGCCGGGTGCAGTGAACATTCCCCTGGACGAACTACGCGACCGGCTGGACGAACTGCCGAAAGACAAGATGATTTATACATTCTGTGCTGTCGGCCTCAGAGGATATCTTGCCTATCGTATCCTGATACAACATGGATTTGAAAAAGTACGCAACCTTTCCGGAGGATTGAAAACATACCGTGCTGCCACAGCACCTATCATCCTGAGGGAAGATAATGACAACGAAATAAAGGAAGCACCTGCACAGCCGAAGGCAAGCATACAACAGCCAACTCCTACCGTATCGCCTGTCGAAGCCGTGAAAACAATCCGTGTAGATGCCTGCGGACTGCAATGTCCGGGTCCGATTCTGAAAATGAAAAAGACGATGGACACGCTGGCTTCAGGAGACCGGGTAGAAATCACCTCAACCGATCCGGGATTTCCGCGTGATGCCGCCGCATGGTGTAATTCGACAGGAAATCAATTGATCTCCAAAGAGGCGACAGGAGGAAAATCTGTGGTCGTGATAGAAAAAGGCGAACCTAAATCCTGCAACATTGTTACTTCCTGTGAAGGCAAAGGGAAAACTTTTATCATGTTCAGTGATGATTTAGACAAAGCTTTAGCTACCTTTGTACTCGCCAATGGAGCAGCTGCCACCGGACAGAAGGTAACGATCTTTTTCACTTTCTGGGGACTGAATGTTATCAAGAAACTGCACAAGCCGAACGTAGAAAAAGATATCTTCGGAAAAATGTTCGGAATGATGCTGCCTTCCAGCTCCCGAAAACTGAAACTCTCTAAAATGAGCATGGGAGGAATAGGAGGAAAAATGATGCGGTACATCATGAACCGGAAAGGAATTGACTCGCTGGAGTCTTTACGCCAGCAGGCTCTTGAGAACGGTGTAGAATTTATCGCCTGCCAAATGTCTATGGATGTCATGGGAGTAAAACAGGAAGAACTTCTGGATGAAGTGACAATAGGTGGAGTGGCAACATACATGGAACGGGCCGATAATGCAAATATCAATCTGTTTATATAAAAAGAACAAACAAAAAGAACAAGCAGTATATGAAAACAATATGTGTAATGCGCGATGTATTCAAAGCAATGGCAAGATTTGAAGATTCATTTGAAAAAGTATATAAGATATCCTTAAATGAAGCGATGATCCTATGTGCCCTGCAAGAAGCCTCGCCAAAGAATATGACAGCTACAAGCCTGTCTAAACGGACGGAACTGACACCCTCACACGCTTCAAAAATGCTCCGGATTCTGGAAGAAAAAGAACTGATCGTCAGAACTCTCGGAGAAGTAGACCGAAGATTGATGCAATTCCATCTCAGTCAGAACGGTAAAAAGCTAGTCGGAGAATTAGAACTCGAAAAAGTGGAAATACCGGAATTACTGAAACCACTGTTCGAATCGACAGATTAATCAGGCAGTCGGATACTTTAAATATCGACTCGCTAAATAATAAAACGGTGAACCCTCTGTAGTTATGTTACAGGTTGTTCACCGTTTCTTATTTATCCATTACCGCGTATTACTCTTATCGGATATACGCGCGTATCCTTATTCTTCAAGCCATCCTTTAAGAAGTGACATCACTTTTTGTTTCTGATCTTCGGGCATCGTACCGATGCGTGCCAGATGACTGCCTCCCGGCTCTACAAAAACATGAATATTCTTTTTATCCTTCAGCCAAGTCACTCCGGCAGCCGTCCAAGGATCATTCTGGCCATAGATGAAAATCATCTTCGGATCGTTCTTCTTCAGAAACCGTACAATCTGTTTGCTCAGTGTTTTATCGAATTTCATATTCTTCAGGTCTTCCGGCAGCATCAGCCGGCGCAGATAATCCTTACTGGTCTTTATAGAAAGGTAAGGCTTAAAGGGACTGATGTCATATCCATAATACCCTAATTCACGGGCAGCCTGCACGAAGAAAGAAAGAGTCGGACTGTCTGCTATAAAATAAGAAGGGCCGCTGATTGCCAGCAAATGATCCAGAAGTATATCATCAGAAGCGGATATTTCGGGGATACTATGAATGTCCGTTCCCCATTGCCAGATAGAAAAAGAGTATTCCAGCACACAGAAATCGTAAATCTCCTCTAAAGGAGCCCGGAATGTATAGTTCTTTTCAGCACATATTTTTTCAAAACGAGGTAACAAACGGGCCTTTCGTTTCAATACTTCCAACTGGAAATCTTCTATTTTTTTCCTATCGGCTTCCGTACCTGCCCGGCGGAGAAAAGGTTCGTGCCGCCCGTCTTCGCGGGCATAGCAGAGAGGGGCCACATAAGGCACGGAAACATCCACATCATCGGGAAAGAAAGCACGATATAATAAGGAAGTCTGCCCGCCTTTACTGATCCCCGTACTGATCCATTTGCCCGGATACAAGGCCTTGAAGGTTTCCCTCACGGCATGCAAATCTTCGGCAGAATTCGCAGCTGTCAGATATTGCCAGTCGCATGGTTCGGGAGTGGATTCGAGAAAGTAGCGGTGCTCTACAAAGATCATATTCGCATCGAACAAGTCTGAAAGTTCTTCCCGGTAAGTGGGGCGCAGAGCATACGCCGCCCCATATCCTTCGGTAACAATCACTGTGGGACGGTCATAACCGACATGCCCTACAATCACCCGCTGACGGAAACTTCCCTTTTCGGGATGCCGATGATCCAGCGGTTGAGTGAGGTACATTACATACTTTTCGGGGAACCGGCTCGTATCGAGAGACTTTATTCCGCTGACGGAATTATTTTTTTCGATCTTCTGAATAAACGATTCCTGTGCCGACAACGAGATAGGCGCAACTGCGATCAGCAGCACGATAGAGAACCATACGAAAAGAGGCATCCGAATATGTTTCATAAGCATTTGAGTGTTAATTTTCTCGCAAAGATAATCATTTGCACGAACCTTTTTACACATTTCTTGTTGTTTGTAACAAAAGCCCCAAGGTACCAGGGCGTGATTTTTATATAACCTAAACATTATAAAAGATATGAAGAAATTAATTCCTATTTTATTGGCGGTCTTTGCACTCGCTTCTTGCGAAAAAGACCCGGACATGGGTAAGCTGGATGACAACTATCTGGTATACACTAACTACGACAAGCAAGCCAACTTCAAAGACTTCAGCACATTCTACCTGGCTGACAAAATCTTGGTTATCTCTGACAGCAAAGAACCGGAATATCTCGAAGGAGAAGGCGCTGAGCAAATTCTGGCTGCTTATACAGAAAATATGGAAGCAAAAGGTTATCAACCGGCTGCCGATAAAGAAAGTGCCGATCTTGGTATTCAGGTAAGCTACATCGCAAGTACTTATTATTTCACCGGCTACACTCAACCTGAATGGTGGTGGGGATATCCCGGATACTGGGGAGCTAGCTACTGGGGTAACTGGGGTGGATGGTACTACCCGTATGCTGTGACTTACAGTTATAGTACCAACTCATTCATTACAGAAATGGTGAACCTGAAAGCAGATGAAGGTGAAGGCAAAAAACTTCCTGTAATCTGGACAAGCTATCTGACTGGATTTGAAACAGGCTCTAAAGCTATCAACCGCACTCTTGCCATTGAAGCAGTGAACCAATCATTCACTCAGTCACCTTATCTTACTAACAAATAAACAACTACAACTGTTA
Organism: Bacteroides sp. HMSC067B03; assembly: GCF_001811315.1. Taxonomy (NCBI): domain Bacteria; kingdom Pseudomonadati; phylum Bacteroidota; class Bacteroidia; order Bacteroidales; family Bacteroidaceae; genus Bacteroides; species Bacteroides sp. HMSC067B03. Next base: position 12,762 of record NZ_KV804411.1, read on the forward strand.
TGAAAACAAGAAAGAATATATATTTCAAGGTAGTGGCGTTAGCAGCCATTGCCATCGCCTTTGCCATGCCGGCTAAGGCACAGCTATCAGACAATGGATATGCTAATATAGACTGGCAGTTCAATGTTCCATTGAGCAACAATTTCGCAGACAAAGCCAGCGGTTGGGGTATGAACTTTGAAGGTGGTTATTTCGTCACTCCCAACTTGGGTCTGGGTCTTTTCCTGAACTATCACAGCAACCATGAATATATTCCTCGTGAAACATTCAAATTGGGTGCAGGTGACGTTACTACCGATCAGCAACACACTATGTTCCAGTTGCCTTTCGGTGCCGCTGCCCGCTACCAGTGGAATCGTGGTGGATCTGTACAACCTTATGTCAGTGCTAAATTAGGTGCTGAATATGCTAAAATCCGTTCCAACTTCAACATGCTGGAAGCCAGAGAAAACAGCTGGGGATTCTACGCTTCTCCTGAAGTAGGTGTCAATGTATTCCCTTGGGTTTACGGACCGGGTCTGCACTTTGCTCTGTACTACAGCTATGGTACCAATAAAGCTGATGTACTGCACTACAGTGTAGACGGACTGAACAACTTCGGTTTCCGCGTAGGTGTTTCATTCTAACCCGAGCAACTACTTGATTTTACATTAATAAGCAAGAGCCCTTCTGTTTCGGCAGAGGGGCTCTTCACTTTTTATTTGTTTTGAATGGCATCATAGATTGCATCCTGTATCTGTTCGCGAATCTCCAGACGGCTTAATTTCCGGTTCGTAACATCCGGATAAATCCGGTTGCTCAGAAATACATATACCAATCTATTATCAGGGTCTACCCAGGCACACGTCCCGGTAAATCCAGTATGACCATATACTTTCGCCGGTGCATGCGTTCCGCAAGGACTCTTTTCCTGATTACGGGTATCCGGCTTGTCAAATCCAAGCCCGCGACGACTGATTTTAGAGACTTCCGCTGTAAATAGCTGACAGGTTTCTTTGCTCAAATAACGCTGCCCGTTCAGTTCACCACCATTCAGTAACATCTGGTAGACTTGTGCCACTTCACGTGCATTCGAGAATAATCCGGCATTTCCCGAGACTCCACCCTGAAAGGCAGCCGCCTCATCGTGCACAAATCCCTGAAGCGTAGTCTTACGCAAGAAGCGATCGACAGAAGAGGGAACGATTTCCGACTTCGGGAAACGGCGCAAAGGCAGATAACCCGTACGTTCCAGCCCCATCGGTTCGTAAAATTCACGTTGTAAGTAAGCATCCATCGGCATGCCTGCAAGCTTCTCCACCAAAAGCCGCAGCAGAATAAAACCTACATCACTATATCGATATGTCTTTGGCTTCATCGGAGCGTCTACAATCTTCTTCTCCATTTCCTTGAAGAAAGAAGGATTCAGCCACAGACTATCACAGATTTGCAAGGTGTAATCTCCGGTTTTAACCTTTGAAACATATTCCTTTTTAAATGCAAAATTAGGATTCACCCATGTGGAAGTTCCCAACTGCAACGGATGCCGTGCATCTTTACGGGACATGAACAGTCTGCCTTCATAACTATCTTCATCGATGGCTTCCCGATAGAAAGCAATTCCGGGCGGTAAACCGGACTGATGATAAAGGAGTTCCTGAATGGTGATATCTTTCTTGTTAGTTCGCTGAAGGAAAGGAAGATAGTCTGCAATCTTGTCTGTCAGGTTAAAGCGTCCCTTATCATAAAGCTTCATTAAAGCAAGCACCGTGCCTGTAGTCTTGGAGAGCGAGGCCAGATCGTAAATGTCAGTCGGCTGTACACGTGCACTTCCCGTTCCGGTGTGAGTGCCGAACGATTTGTCTACCATCACGTGACCATCTTTCATCACAATCACCTGACAACCGGGATAGGCTCCCTGACGCACTCCGTCCAAAGCAATAGAATCAATCCGTTGCAGGGCGACAGATGAAAGTCCATGTTCCTCCGGGATAAAGTGCAAAGGAGTTTTCGGAGTAATCGTTATACCGTCTCCTGCCTGAAAGAGTTCTCCGAGACTGGCTGATAATTTTCCATCTGCCGAGGCTTTGGCAAATAAGACATCCGCTACTTGTTTCTGTACATCTTCATTCGGGCTATGTCCCAGCACCACCGCCGAAGCACGGGCAACCGCACGCTGTATCTGCAACATCATTTTCCCCTGCGTAAAGAAAGCATAGATCACCGGAGTGTCAGTAGTAAACTTGCTGAAGAACGGCTGATAGGGTGATAGTTTCTGCTCGCTTACCGCTACAATAATCCGTTTATATGCAGCCAATGAATCCCTTAGCCGTTGGTTTGTTTCTTCTGTCATGCCGGGACGAAGACGGAAACGCGACAAAGAAGTATATTTTGACAACTGTTCCGCCAGGGCATCAGTTTCGCCTGCGTCACCGACTTCAAGCAATGCCATCGCTTCTTTTTTGTCCGCATGCAAAGGAAGAACATGATTTTCATTATTCAGCACAGTAATCGCAGCCAGATTCAACCGGCGGATTAAATCACGCGTCTGGGGAGTGTTAATCCGTTGTCCCAGCCCGGAGAGCTGAATAAAAGGTTTCTTTTTTAATCCCAGCACGTATTTATAGGTCAGCACCTTGCGACATTTTTCTTCAATATCTTCCCGTGTCAGTTCACCTTTGTCGATAGCTTCGAGTACAGCGGCTATCTCCTCCTTCAGATTACGGGGAGCCAGCACCATGTCATTCCCCGCCTTCAGTGCCTGCAGACTGACATTTCCATTGCCCGAAACACCTTTCATGGCAAGTGCATCCGTGAAGATCAGTCCTTTGAAAGCAAACTCTTCTGTCAGCAAATCATAAACGATATTACGGGACAGAGAAGAAGGAAGCCCGCCTACCGGCTCGATAACCGGCACTTGCAAGTGTCCGACCATCATACCACTCAGTCCGGCACGAATGGCTTCTTTAAAAGGATGAAGTTCTACACTGTCCAGCCGTTCACGAGTGAAAGGAAGTACCGGAAGAGCCTTATGCGAGTCTACATCCGTATCCCCGTGTCCGGGGAAGTGCTTACATACCGAAAGCACGCCGCCACTTTCCAGACCGGAAGCATAAGCTACCACTTTATCCGCTACCCGCACAGGGTCTTCACCGAAGGATCGGGTATTGATCACCGGATTCTTGGGGTTGATATTTACATCCGCTACCGGAGCAAAATTAACTTGTACCCCGAGTTGAGCGCATTGACGAGCCATCTCACGCCCGTATTCATAGATCAATTTATTGTCCTGAATACATCCGAGTACCATATTTCGAGGGAAAACGGGTGTGCCACGCAAACGCATTGCCAGCCCCCATTCTCCATCAAAAGTTATCATTAACGGTAGCTTAGCCATGCGTTGAGCCTGATTCGTCAGTTCCGCCTGAGTCTGCATCTTCCCACCGGAGAATAACAGCCCTCCGACTTTGTAGGTATCGACGGCATCCTTCAGAAGTAATTGGTTACGCTTGGTGTCTACCGGAGCAATCGTATATATAAATAGCTGACCGACTTTCTCTTTAAGAGTCAGCTTATTCATGATGGAGTCTACCCATTGATGACAACGGACATCTTGTTTAGCTTTATAAAGAAGTAAAGGTTCTACAGGAGTATCTGCCCCTTCTCCCTTGGCCTTGACAGGAAGAAGTAGCAGAATAACCAGTATATATGTCAATAATCTCATTTTTTATTCAAGGTCAAGTCCAGTCGTCCAACATAAATTCCATTCTTTCCAGTGTGCATAACGGGGACATTCTTCCCGTCTATATTCAGGTAATTTTTTGGGCCTTCCATAAAGGTATGTGAGTGACCGCCCAAAATGACATCAATATTACGGGTGTTGGCTACTAACTTCTCATCCATCTGGATGCCCAGATGTGACAGACATACAATAACATCACATCCTTCTTCTTTCAGTTGCTCAGCTATTTCATTGGATACGGCAATCGGGTCTTGATAGATTACTCCTTCGCACTTATTAGCTTGTATTAATCCTTCCGGTTTCGCACCCAATCCAAAAACTCCGACCTTCAATCCGAAACGTTCCAAAATGACGTAAGGCTTTACTAAGTCCTTAAGCACGGTAGCGTCAAGATCATAGTTGGCACATACTACCGGAAACTTGGCTAATTTAAACAGACGAGCCATGTTGTCCAGACCGAAGTCAAACTCATGGTTACCGATTGTCATCGCATCGTATCCCATTTCATTCATCAGGTTGACTTCTACTTCACCCTTGAACATATTGTAATAAGGAGTACCTTGAGAGATATCGCCACAGTCGAATAGCAGTACATCCGGATTTTCTTTGCGGAACTGTTGCAGGAAAGTGGCCCGGCGGACAAACCCGCCCTGACCATAATTCCGGTCACCTTCCTGAGTCATAGGTTCAATCCGGCTGTGCACATCACTGGTTTGCAGTATGATTATCTTTTTTGTTTCTTGAGCGATTGCCAATGCAGGAATTAAAAAAAGGAAAAGCATCAGCCGTTTTCCGGTTCTTCCTTTGAATATGTTCAAAATAGAAGTTATATGATTATGAGTTGTCATAGAATACTAAAATTTCATTGTAAGCCTTCGTTATTTATTCTCTTTTATTTCTTTATTTCTGGTCAGATGCCGGCACAACGGTGATACGTCCATCCAGTTTAGAGGTGATCTTTTTGCCCGCTGCCGTTTGTTGTCTTACATAATCGAGAAAGAGTCCGCGCAATGTCATTCCGTCCGGACACTCACGTTTATCAGCATTTGCCAAGGGAGTGAGTCCGTCGTTTCCATCCGCCAGATAGTCTATTGTAGCTACGGTATAGTCTTTATCATCTTCTATTTCTTTTCCCTGTACAATCGCTTTCAGTAGTTTTCCATCCTTGGTTATTTCCAGGTGTGCTCCGCTCAGTCCTTCGCCACGCAAAGAAGCTATTACTTCCATCAGTCTTTTCATTTCCGTACCCTTCATTGTCAGTACACAGAGAGAATTTTCAAAAGGAAGTATTTCAAAAACAGCATCGACCGTGATGTCACCTTGTGGGAGAATGTTACGCAAGCCTCCCATATTCATGATTCCGATATCTGCGGAATGCTTCAGTACACGATCTGCAGAAAGTCGCAACACCTCGGCTACCAAATTAGAAAGTAAGCTCTCCGGACGTCCTTTGTCCATCGTCGCCTCGCTGACGCCAATCACCTCATACATCATTTCATCTATTTTTTCTTTATAAGGTTTCAGTATGGCAGCAGCCTTTTCATCGGGATGAGTATCCCAAATTGAATCTATGCAAATCCGGGTTCCTTCTATTTGGGCAACTTCATAATTTGCCTGAACTTCACGGGGAGATTGGCAGGAAGTGAATAGGAATAGTCCTGTCAGAATGACTCCCGAAGTAAACTTTACGTAATTTCGTTTCATCTTCTTTCTTTTGTTTATGCTACAAATGTACATTTTATATTTTAAAGTCATGCGGAAGAAGAAGAAACTTATAGCAAGTTTAGTCCTATTTCAAGGAGAATTAGCTGCAAAATGCACTTAAAAATGTTAATTGAAAGTATTCTGAGGCAGAGTTGATTTAATTAAAAAAAGGACGTTCCCAGGGAAAAAGGGGAAATTAGGAACGTCCCTTGAATAGAGTTATCGAAAAGTCCGGCCTTTCGCAAGTGCAGACCTTTCCTCTTTTCACTAAAATAAACTAAGGACTATAGTGGGGAAATCCTTAGTGGGAAAAACGATTATCCGCTTCTTCACAGAAGCCGTATAATCGAAAAGTAGTCGCATTCGGCATTAGAGTGTCATTGATGTTTTGCATCACCAAAAACACCTTCATACCGATGAAGCAACCTATTTTCTTCGAAATATCTTCTTTATAATATCTTGTTCGTATCTCTGTTTATTCAGCGATGCAGATACTCACGCGGTTTTCTTCTGGTGTTTTGTAAGGCTGAACCGTGTCACCTTTCGAATCAACAATGATTCTATCAACGGTTACTCCTTTCGCTTTCAGAGCGTCTGCAACATTAGCTGCACGTTTTTCAGACAAAGTTTTATTAATTTTAGAATTACCAGTATTAACATCTGCATAGCCAATCACTTTTACTTTTGCTGACGGATTCTTCTGCAAATACTCTACCAGCATTTCAATCTTAGACTTCTGATCTTCTTGAATACGTGCAGAGTTCAAGGCAAAAAAGATATCCTGTTTCATTGGCTGTGCCACAACAACTTCTTTCTTGGGTTGTGGCTGTTCTACCACAGGTGCAGGTTTCGGTTGTTCCACTGCCACGGGCTCTGTTTCGTAATATACAGGTTTAGTTTCTGTATAGCCTTTTCCGAATTTAATATTCAAACCTACTAAAGCATTAAACTGCCAGTCAGCATTTCCTGCTTTCTTAGAGTTGAACTTGTCAGAGAGGACATTGGCGTTACCTTCGATGTTGATCGACAAGCGGTCGTTCAGCCGTAAATTACACCCCAATCCCATGCGTCCGGCAACGAGAAACTTTCCGTCTTGCCAGAGATATTCCATCTCATAAGTCCGTGTATCCAATGCATTCGCTTCATCGTTATCAAAACCACGGTTTAGCCCTCCTCCAAGAAAGACATAACCATTGAATACACGTTTAGGATTGAAACCACAAAACAGTGCACTAAGGTCAGAAACGATGTCGATGTTACCTTGCAAATATTTGTACTGGTAATCCTGTTGTGGAGAAACCCAGCCTCCTTTTGCCTGCCATCCACTGACGCCAACACGTGCCCGCCATGCCGGAGCAAACTGATAACCCACGTTGAGTGCTGCTGCCGGAGACATAAGATCACTAAACTTAGCTTCGCCAAGTGTATGAGCAGCACCTACTTGTACTTGCATAAGCCAATGAGGTCTGAACTCAGTTTTACCTGCTTCTTTTATTCTTTGTTCCTGTGCAAAAATAACTGTATTGCTTAATAGTAAAGCGAATACAGGCATCCACAATTTCTTTATGTTCATGCTTATCTTTCCTTTCTAATATGATATTGCATTAACTTTATTAAAGAAGGGTATCCTTCTTTTGAAAAAGATACCCTTCTTATCTTTGTCGATATTGCTATCGTGACAGATCGTATAGATTAGTCGTGAGTCGGAGTAATTGTTAATGTTACTGTGCTGGTTACTTCACCAAAAGTGTATTTAACCGTTACAGGAATAAACAGTTTGAATGGTGCGTTTATAGTAAACTTACCGTTTGCATAAACAAGATCACCGTATGTTATATCATTACCCGATTTCTTAAGATCGCATGCATAATCAATTGACATGTTAGGTGCAACGTCCTTCAACAGTTTTGGTGCAGCTTCACTTGCATTCAGTGTTGTCATGATCTTATCCTTATCAATTGAAATTGCAGTAGCACCCTCAATTCCATAATAAGTGTAGAAATCAATAGGTTCAACAGCAAATGCTTCGCCTCTCCAGTCAGTCAAACCAAGCAGTTTGCTCATATCGATCTTAGCAGTTCCTGTAGTTGCATCCTTCAGTTCAGCAGACTTCAAGTCAACCACGTTGATAGGACGCAAGAACTTCACATCAAATTTGTTACCAGTCAATGGCAAGATTTCATCACATTCATTAGTTACTACAATTTCAATGCCTGCAGTGAACGGATCCACGTTGTAAGCAGACTTATTCAGCAATGTCTGTGCATTCTTGTCAACCTTATTGTAAGTAATAATACCTTTAGCATCAATTGTAGCAATCTTAGTTGCAGCAGCACCATTCTTGCTAGCATTCAATTGAGTACCGTTAGCAGTTACAGTGAATGTGTACTTATCAGTTCCAATAGTTACGACATTAGCTCCTGAGAAGATAAACTTCGCAGTCAACTTATCCTTCGCAAATGATGGGAAGTTTGTATCATTAACATCAGAAACAACTACCTTACGACCTTCAAATACATCAAACAGATCGAGCTTGAAGTCTGTTACCGCAGTAGTAACCGGCTCTTTCACATCAGCCTTTACATAAGACTTATCTGCTGACCAAGCTTGAGTTATCTTCTGATCATTCTTAATCACACCATTAGGCATTGCAATGCCTGCTTTCATCGTTATTGTAATATCTCCGCGAGTGCCGTCTACAGATTCGTAAGTTACATTAGCGAACATTTCAGCCTTCGAAGCTTTTACAAGAGCCAAAGCCTGTGCCGGAGTTACAACCCAATTCAATACATTAGTGGCAGTAGCCGGATCATCTTTAATTTCTTTTACTACACCAGTACTTCCTGTTCCAAGAACGATATTACCTGAACCGTCAACTTTCAATTTATAAGCATTATGGAACTCAGTTTTATTTAACTTCGCTTTAGCATAAACATCATTCATGTCAATGTAGGACAATGATTTGTCGAACTTATCACAACCGTAGTAATAAGTACCCTTATTAAACTCTACTGGGAAACCATCTGTTGTACCCTTCACAATTTTCGTCTTGATCCATCCTACAGCTACCACCTGATTAGTAGCAATATCTACTAATTCCACACGTAACAGCGGTTCGCGATTTTCTGTAGCTTCTGAATCTTGTCCTTTATATTCAGGATTGATAGTACCTAATGCAGCGTCTGCAGCATTGAAGAATGTATTCTGCTCTGTTTCGTTGTTAGCACCTCCAATGTAGTTAGAAGGAGTAAAGACATACTTCAAGCCATAGTCTTCCACATTCTCCATCTTTATCAATTCAGTACCACCATTTTCCTTATAATAAGTAGTGATCAACTTAGCCAATTCTAGTTTACCATCAGTAGCTACAGTATAATCTTCTGCTGCAGTGATGGCTTCTTCTGCTTTACCCGCTAAAGCATTAGGAGTAGTACCAGTACGCGGCGTGGTCTGTCCATACAGAACCTTATTGTCAGTACCAACCAAAGTTTTCAAGACAAAATCTTTCATAACTACTCTGTATACGCTAGCATAATCAGAAGTAATCACTTTAGCTTCTTCACCACCAATTGCCTTAGTCTTAGCCTGCAAAGCATACACAGCTACCTTACCCGAATTCATTGCTGGTATTTTTTCTGCATCCGCATCCATTGCTACCTTAAGATAACGCTGTCCGTCCTTTTCAGTCTCAACTTTTGATTTTGCTTTGTTAGCAATCGGATTCATCTCAGCTGCACGAGATACAGGATAATAATCTTTATCAGCTGAAAGGAACGCCAATGTTTCAATCTGATCCATTGAGGCACTTGCCGGGTTCATGTGATAATATGCCCAAATCTGCGGAGTAATATAAGACTCCGTATCAGCAACCTTATAGATTTCACCTGTTTCTGTAGGAGCATCATATTTCTGAGCATTCCACTTATTATAAGTAAGATTGCTGGCTTTCAATGAAGGAATGCCTCCAACAAAACAGCTAGGCGCAAAGGTCAATCCCTTCAAGGGAACAGCATCAACAATAGAAAACGTACCATTAACAGGCTTACCGTCTTCAATGGTAGTAATCGTATAACCAGTAACAACACCTTCCGCATTTTTTATAGCTACGATAGAGCTTGTAGGAGTAGGTGTGGCAGGTATAGTAACACCTGTTTTCTTACCATTATATAAAACTTCGCCCTTGTCATTCATTGTCAGTTTTGCAGGGTCGAACTCTTCATACGTTGGTATTACTGGATCATCAGGGAAAGTGATATTGCCGGAACTTACTTCTGTTCCGTTCTTCTTCAAGATAACTTTTCCCTCTTTTGTGACCTCAAGAGAGTACTCAGGCATTTCCTTTGGCATCGGAATAGTGTATTCTTTGGTATCTGCACCAACCACAGTCAACTTACCTGTAACCGGATCGTAAACCACAGACTTCACATAGCCTCCCACTTGAGCTTGCAATTCCGAGAGAGTTTTTTCAATTCCATCGACTCTGGCATTTACCGCGTCAATGTCATCATCGTAGTCTTTACAACCTACGAACGATGCACCGGTAGCAAGCGCCAACGCTCCGAAAAACATCACTCTAATAAATTTTTTCTTCATAACTACTTAAAAATTACATTAATAATATATTATTAAACACTAAGTTCAAATAATACCTGCCCGTTACTTCTTAGGTAACGGGATAACGCATTTTCCCACTCCGTCAGAGGCGTCTGCGGGCTATTTTCAATAAATAAGTTATGATATTTTTAACCCCTGCTTTTGAGAGGCGGCAGAGGGGAGGGAAATCTTTTGCAAAAATTAGAGAGCAAGGCGTGTGCTTCACAAAAAATCCGCGGTTTTGTCCGATGTGTTTCCTTTTTTTAGTAGTTTATTAGAAATAATATCTTTTTTGTTTGCATGTTTTCCAAAATATGTCCATATTTGCAGCGTGTTTTCTTGCCGTTACCTAAGAAGTAACACCATATTAATCAGCAGCTTATCTTCAAAAACGTTTTTCTAAAGGGAGAGAAAACCGTTGCATTAGCCTCATCAATTTTCTTATTCTTAAAAGGTTTCAGATAAGTCTCTGTTACTGTGATGGATGAATGTCCCATAGCTTCCGAAATGATACCGGGATGCACTTCACTATAATATGCCATCGTAGCCCATGTATGACGGGCAGTATATGAACTTAAGTCAGCAGTCAGTCCTAACACTCCTTTCAGAATCACCAGTTGGCTATTGAAATAACGAAGGGCCTGCTGATATTCCCGATATGCTTCTTCTGTTCCTTCCTTGCTGGCGATCAGTGAAAAAAGATAAGGAGAGGCAGGATCAGTATTCATGTATTGCCTGATCAGTTTCATAGCTTCGGGCAGAAGAGTTACGGTCAGCATTCTGCCGGTCTTTCTTCGGCGGTAAGTCAGGACATTCCCTTCTATGTCACGTTTCTTTAGATAAGCAAGGTCCACGAATGGAATGCCACGAAGCATAAACATTAATAAAAACAGAGCACGTGCACGTTGCAAGTCCCTTGTTCTCAAACGGAGTTGGTTCGGAAATCTTGCCATCAATCGTTCCATATCCTCTTTATCCAGTGCACGCTTCCTGTCAGCTTTCGTTCCGGTATAAACATAACGAAAATGATGAGGTACATAAACCGCTAAATGCCGGTCAACTGCCCGATTATACACTGCACGCAATGTACGCATATAGGTGGAAACTGTATTCCAGCTACAATCTCTTCCACGCAAATACGTTTCAAAATTCTTAAGAAACTCCTGAGTTACTTTCCGAAAAGGAAGATTCTCGCTTCCATGGAATGAAATGACGGCTCTCATACTACTTCTGTAAATATGAGCGGTCCCATAATTCCCACTTTCCCGCAGCCCATTAGCTACGTTTTTCATAAATGAAATTAAATTCCCCATTTTATACGAATTTAAATGATACTTAAAAGGCTGTTTTAAGAAGAAAACGTTTCCCTTTCCCACGTTTCTTCCATAACACCTTTTCTTTCTATTTCCCTAAATCTTGAAAGACAAAGATAGGGATATATTTGTTCAAAATCCCAGAGTACTATTAACCGTGTGACATTTTTGCAGATATCTTAAGTTTTATACAGGGAAAATAAAAAAGGGACGTTCCCAGGGAAAAAGGGGAAATTAGGAACGTCCCTTGAATAGAGTTATCGAAAAGTCCGGCCTTTCGCAAGTGCAGACCTTTCCTCTTTTCACTAAAATAAACTAAGGACTATAGTGGGGAAATCCTTAGTGGGGAAAACGACTATCAATCGCTTCACAGAGACAGATAACCGCAAAGAAGTCGCATCCGGTACTTACTGTACCGAGGAAGCAACCTGTTCTGTAAGCATTCGATAAACTCCCCCTTTCATTCTAA
>NZ_KV804412.1:0-46236 GCF_001811315.1 Bacteroides sp. HMSC067B03
CATGAGAGCAAAACTCATATTTAAACTCGTTGAGAAGAAATCAATCTACCCGTATTTCATCTACAAATAAGAAAGGGGGTTCGCCTTCGCTGGAATGTCCTTTGGGCAATCCCTTAAAAGGTTCTACGAGCACTTTTACATATCTCGCAGATTTTTTATTGAATGAGAGTCTGTTCAACTCACTTCGTTTCTCGCCCATGGCATCTGTGGGTGCCTGATAAGTTTGCCGGGATACCCGTTTGTAGCTCTTTCCATCCGAAGAGAAAAATACGGAAATAGCCTGCGGTCCCATAATCCATGCGCTCAAATCGGTCAATGCCGAAACCTCTACAGAAGAAATGCGCTGCAAAGAGCCAAGGTCAATCACTGCAACCATATCAGAAGTATCATATCCTACCCATAAACCCGTGTTATGAAAGTTGATACTCCAGTCCAGCTCCATCATCACATCTCCATAAAGACAATTATGTGCGGGTTTATGCTAAAACATAAATGGAAGAAAGAACCTAAAAATCACAAAAAAACGATTATCTTTGTCCCTGAAGACAATAATTCACATGATAGAACTCATGTCCAAAGACTCACTTTGCATACAACAGAAAGATTGCGCAGGATGTCCTAAAGCAACAGAAGGTATTCTTATCCACAGACATATGCTCAGGGGTCAGCATATTCCGAAAGATAAGTGTACGCAAAATTGTATGCTCTTTATCATAAAAGGTGAATTATTGGTCAACAGCGACGAGTATCCCGGAACTACCCTGCACGACAAGCAATTCATCCTGCAAGCCATCGGCTCGAAACACGAAGCACTGGCACTTACAGATACCGAATACATTGTCTTCTGGTTCAACGAACTGCCGCTGCTTTGCGAAGACCGCTACCGCGAAATCATCGACCAGGCGGAAGCTCCGCTGGCCTATACCCCTCTGGTGATGGACCACCGACTGCTCAACCTCGTCACCGATATGGCGGCTTATCTTGACGAGCCTGTTCCTCCCTGCAACAAATTCATCAACCTGAAATGTCAGGAACTGGTTTACTTAATAACCAATTACTATCCCCTGCCCCAGCTGAAATCGTTCTTCCACCCGATCAGCTCCTACACGGAAAGTTTCCATTACTTTGTCATGCAGAACTACACCAAAGTGAAGAACGTGGAAGAATTTGCACATCTGGGCGGATATACCACTACCACTTTCCGCCGCCTCTTCAGAAACTTCTACGGCATTCCGGTGTACGAATGGATACTGGAGAAAAAACGGGAAGGCATCCTGGAAGACCTCCAGCACTCTAAATTACGAATTACGGAGATCTGCAACCGGTACGGTTTCGACTCCCTCTCCCACCTTGCACACTTCTGCAAAGATTCTTTCGGAGACACTCCGCGCGCCTTACGCAAGAAAGCGGCCAATGGCGAAAAAATCGGAAAGATCACCGATTAAGGAATTATTTCTTTAATTCTTTGGTCAATCAATCTATTTCCCCTATTTTTGCAGTCTGTAAGAGGTGTAAAACGTCGAAATTTTAGTTCTAACAATTAAATAATTTAAATTCAATCATTTATGTGGTTAAGTAATTCATCTGTAGGAAGGAAAGTGGTGATGAGCGTTACCGGTATCGCCCTTGTCCTGTTTCTAACATTTCACATGGCGATGAACTTGGTTGCAATCATCTCGGCTGATGGTTACAACATGATTTGTGAGTTTTTGGGAGCAAACTGGTATGCGCTGGTAGCTACCGCAGCACTGGCTGCTCTTTTCATCATTCACATCATCTACGCGTTCTGGCTGACAATGCAGAATCGCACAGCGCGCGGCAGCGAACGCTATGCGGTGGTTGACAAACCGAAAACTGTAGAGTGGGCTTCTCAAAACATGTTGGTGTTGGGCCTTATCGTTATCGTAGGTCTCGGTTTGCACCTCTTCAACTTCTGGGCAAAAATGCAGTTGCCTGAACTGATGCACAATCTGGACATGCATGCTGATACACTGACGCTGGCTTATGCAGCAAACGGTGCCTATCACATCCAGCAGACATTCTCTTGTCCGGTTTATGTAGTGCTCTACCTCATTTGGCTGTTTGCTTTGTGGTTCCACCTGACTCACGGCTTCTGGAGCTCCATGCAATCACTGGGATGGAACAACAAAGTATGGATCAATCGTTGGAAATGTATTTCTAACATCTACTCTACGATTGTAGTACTCGGTTTCGCACTGGTAGTAGTGGTATTCTTCGTGAAATCACTTCTTTGTGGCGGTGCTTGCTAAATAGTAAATTGTAAATGATTAAATTGTAAATAATATTATGATCAAGATAGATTCAAAAATTCCAGAAGGCCCGGTGGCTGAGAAATGGACCAACTATAAAGCTCACCAGAAATTGGTGAACCCCGCTAATAAACGCCGTTTGGATATCATCGTTGTGGGTACGGGTCTGGCAGGTGCTTCTGCTGCTGCATCCCTCGGTGAAATGGGTTTCAGAGTATTCAACTTCTGTATTCAGGACTCTCCGCGCCGTGCACACTCTATCGCTGCACAGGGTGGTATCAATGCTGCTAAAAACTATCAGAATGATGGTGACTCTGTTTACCGTCTGTTCTACGATACAGTAAAAGGTGGTGACTACCGTGCACGCGAAGCTAACGTATACCGTCTGGCTGAAGTATCCAACGCTATCATCGACCAATGTGTAGCTCAGGGTGTTCCTTTTGCACGCGAATACGGTGGTACACTGGACAACCGTTCTTTCGGTGGCGCACAGGTATCACGTACATTCTACGCTAAAGGCCAGACGGGTCAGCAGCTGTTGCTGGGTGCTTACTCTGCACTGAGCCGCCAGGTAAACGTAGGTACAGTGAAACTGTTCACCCGTTACGAAATGCAGGACGTTGTTATCATCGACGGACGTGCCCGCGGTATCATTGCCAAAAACTTAATCACAGGTGAACTGGAACGTTTCGCCGCTCACGCCGTAGTAATCGCTACCGGTGGTTACGGTAACGCTTACTTCCTGTCTACCAACGCTATGGGTTGTAACTGTACAGCTGCTATCTCTTGCTACCGCAAGGGTGCTGTATTCGCTAACCCCGCATATGTTCAGATTCACCCGACTTGTATCCCGGTACACGGTGACAAGCAGTCCAAACTGACTCTGATGTCTGAATCTCTGCGTAACGACGGTCGTATCTGGGTTCCGAAAAAGAAAGAAGATGCCATCAAATTACAGAAAGGCGAAATCAAAGGAAGCGATATTCCTGAAGAAGACCGCGACTACTACTTGGAACGCCGTTATCCGGCATTCGGTAACCTGGTTCCGCGTGACGTTGCCAGCCGTGCAGCTAAAGAACGTTGCGACGCAGGCTTCGGTGTAAACAACACAGGTCTGGCTGTATTCCTCGATTTCTCTGAAGCTATCAACCGCCTGGGTATCGATGTAGTTCTCCAGCGTTATGGCAACCTCTTCGATATGTATGAAGAAATCACTGACGTTAATCCGGGTGAACTGGCCAAAGAAATCAATGGTGTGAAATATTATAATCCGATGATGATTTATCCGGCTATCCACTACACAATGGGTGGTATCTGGGTAGACTACGAATTGCAGACTACTATCAAGGGTCTGTTCGCTATCGGTGAATGTAACTTCTCTGACCACGGTGCAAACCGCCTCGGTGCTTCTGCATTGATGCAAGGTCTGGCAGACGGTTACTTCGTATTGCCTTACACAATCCAGAATTATCTGGCAGATCAGATTACTGTTCCTCGTTTCTCTACCGATCTTCCTGAATTTGCTGAAGCAGAAAAAGCTGTTCAAGCCAAGATCGACAAGTTCATGAGCATCCAGGGTAATGAATCAGTTGATTCTATCCACAAGAAACTGGGTCACATCATGTGGGAATATGTAGGTATGGGACGTACGGCAGAAGGCTTGAAGAAAGGTATCGCCGAACTGAAAGCAGTCCGCAAGGAATTCGAAACAAATCTGTTTATCCCCGGTTCTAAAGAAGGTATGAACGTAGAGCTCGACAAGGCTATCCGTCTGTACGACTTCATCACTATGGGTGAGCTTGTTGCTTACGATGCATTGAACCGTAACGAAAGTTGTGGTGGTCACTTCCGTGAAGAATACCAGACTGAAGAAGGAGAAGCAAAACGTGATGACGAAAACTTCTTCTACGTAGCATGCTGGGAATATCAGGGTGACGATGAAAAAGCTCCTGTATTGATCAAAGAACCGCTGGTATACGAAGCTATCAAGGTTCAGACCCGTAACTACAAGAGCTAATCGGTGAAGTTAAACATTTAAAAGAATTAGACGAAAATGGATAAAAATATATCATTTACACTGAAGGTATGGCGTCAAGCAGGCCCGAAGGCTAAAGGCGCTTTTGAAACCTACCAAATGAAAGATATTCCCGGTGATACTTCCTTCCTCGAAATGCTGGATATTCTGAACGAACAGCTGATCAGCGAAAGAAAAGAACCGGTTGTATTCGACCACGACTGCCGCGAAGGTATCTGCGGTATGTGTTCTCTTTACATCAACGGACATCCGCACGGTCCTGCAACAGGTGCTACTACCTGCCAGATTTATATGCGTCGTTTCAACGATGGTGACACCATCACTGTTGAGCCTTGGCGTTCGGCTGGTTTCCCTGTAATCAAAGACTTGATGGTGGACCGTACTGCTTATGACAAGATCATGCAGGCAGGTGGTTACGTAAGCGTTCGTACAGGTGCTCCGCAGGATGCCAACGCAATCCTGATTCCGAAGCCAATCGCTGACGAAGCTATGGATGCCGCTTCTTGTATCGGTTGTGGTGCTTGTGTAGCTGCATGTAAGAATGGTTCTGCCATGTTGTTCGTTTCTGCAAAGGTTAGCCAGTTGAACTTGCTTCCGCAAGGTAAACCAGAAGCTTTGCGCCGTGCAAAGGCTATGTTGTCCAAGATGGACGAACTGGGCTTCGGTAACTGTACCAACACTCGCGCTTGCGAGGCTGAATGTCCGAAGAATATCTCTATCAGCAACATCGCCCGCCTGAACCGCGACTTTATCATCGCCAAGCTGAAAGACTAAGCGTGAGCTTGATTTGATTAATAGCATAAATCCCCCGCCGGCATTGCCGGTGGGGGATTTTCTTTTTGCAGGCAGATGCTGATGGATTGTGTATGGATGTTATCCGTTGTTCATCCTTTCCAATCCTCCGGTTTCATCCTTATCTCAGAAGCAGACAAAAGGTTTCAACTCATTTCCTTGTTTATCAACCGGATAAAGAGCTCCTTCCTTTTCCAACTGAGCCGCCATCTCCTGAATCATCTCTCTGCATTTATCCGGATGCGTAGAAGAGAGTTCCTTTCTTTCTTCCGGATCATCTTTCAGGTTGTAAAGCAAAGCTTTGGGTTGCTTCGGAGTTTCAGGAGAATAGTAATAAATCAGTTTCCAATCGCCCAGACGGTAGGTAGTGAAGTAGCTGCCACGATGGGCATGAGGGAAATGCATCAGGAAAGATTCGGGACGTTTCCGGTCCGCCTTACCGCTCAGTTGCCTTTTCAGGTCGAACCCGTCTATCACATAGTTTTGGGGAACTTCACAGCCTGCCACAGACAAAACTGTCGGATAAATATCCATGATTGTACCTAGCTGCATCTGTATGCCTCCGGCCTCAATTGGCAAATGTTTTTGTACTGCACTCTTCTTTTCCGGTTTTGCCCAGCCCACTATAAAAGGAACCCGCATACCACCTTCAAACTCCGTACCTTTTTTCCCTCTCAAAGGAGCAGAAGAACCATATCCGCGTTCATCTCCCAGAGGAGCATCACCGCCATTATCTCCCAAAAAGAATATTAAAGTATTTTCGGCTATCCCCAGCTTCTCGAGCTGGTCCATCACGTCGCCCAAAGATTTATCCATTCCTTCTATCAAAGTAGCAAAGGCCTTTGCCTGGTCGCTCTTATCCGGATCAGTATACCGTGACAGGAAACGCTTATCTGCCTGAAAAGGTGAATGAACAGCATAATGAGCCATATTCAGGTAAAAAGGACGTTTCTCCTTCACAGCGGCAGCGATCTCCCGATTGGCTTCTACAGTCAGAGCTTCACTCAAAAAAGTGTCTGTACCATGATATTTCTCCAGGTCCGGAACCGCTCTTGCCTTTTCTCCTTTGATAGAGCCATATCCCCATTCGCCATAATAACTGCCGGGATGGCCTATACCGGAACCTGCGATATTTACATCAAACCCAATATTCAATGGATTTTCTCCTTCGCTTCCCATACAGCCGAAATGTGCCTTTCCTACATGAATCGTCTTATATCCGGCTTGTTGCAGGACTCTGGGCATAGTAGGCATATCCTTTCTGAGACCTTTCCAGTTCCATTCGGGTGGTCCGAAAGGAGTCCGGTTATTACTTTCAGCGTTAATCCAGTTAGTGACTCCATGCCGGGTCGCATTTTGTCCGGTCATGATCGAAGCTCTGGAAGGGGAACTTACACTTTGTGCATAAAAAGTAGAAAAGCAAATGCCTTGTTTGGCCAGTCTCTCCATATTCGGAGTATGGTACCAGTCATTTAGAGGGTGGCGTACCGGTTGCCCGCTCTCATCCGCCAGAAAAGGGACTGAAGTATCCATAAGTCCCATATCATCTACCAGAAAGACAATTATATTCGGACGTTCCTGAGCTACTCCGCAAACGGAATAAGCTAAGCCTCCTAATACACAGAATTCTTTAAAAGCTCGATTTGTTTTCATTACATGGTTTTTCATTTACACTCAGGTTATTGTATGTAGGTATAATAAATTCAAAAATCATTGAGATAAAAAACAAGATTCCTATTCCGCCTTAGTATGGCTTTATTTGAAGTGCACAACTCTGTAATAAAGATGTATTAGACTGGTTTTAAGGAAAATGGGTAGAAATATACGATAATAGCGCTATATGTGCAAAGAAAAAAAGAAACTTTGACATACTCTCTGAAAAATTACAGAATAGGCTTGTTACAGTTCCTGGCATACGGATACGGAGCAATTTTCCAAAAGCTCCTTTTTTACATCGGCTCACATCCAGCCGCAGCATATCGGTTCATGGAAATGAGAATATGTCAAAATTCTCATTTTAACGAAACCATCCCCGCCACAGACTGAACTGCAATCCTAAAGTTTTGTGTTCAACTTTTGGGGTGCAGTCCAGACAGTTGTAGCAAGGGTGGCTTTTAGTTTATGAGAGTTTGTACACTCACTTTCTTTTTATATGAACTCACTTAGTAATTTCAGCAATAGGGATCAGATGTTTTCCATGAGTTAATTTTCAGCATACATCTAATCAGAAATTATAATTCTCTGATCCAGATATTACGGAAACTAATCGGAGCACTCGGGTCCCCATGATCCTGCAATGCGATAGGACCATCGCCGTGCTGAACCACTTCCGGAAAACCGACATAGGGAGTTGTTCCCAAAATGGTCGTATTGTTCTGCAACAGTACTCCATTCTGCAAGACAGTGACACGTGGAGGTGTGCGGTAAGTACCGTCTTTTTTGAAAGTAGGAGCAGTATAAATTATATCGAATGTATTCCATACACCGGGTTTATTCATGGCATTGACCAAAGGAGGAGTCTGCTTATAGATACTTCCGGCCTGACCATTGACATACGTTTCGTTCTCGTAGTTGTCCAAGATCTGTATCTCATAGATACCTTGTAGAAATACTCCGCTATTACCTCTTGCCTGATTTGTACCTTCAATACCTTCCGGGATACACCATTCCAGATGTAACTGAAAATCATTGAATTTCTGTTTGGTACGGATATCACCTGTACCCTTCTTTACTGTGAATACTCCATCATGAACAGTCCATCCCGCAGCTTGTCCTTTAGAGTTTTCCCATTGAGACAGGTCTTTACCATCAAATAGGATAATAGCATCAGACGGTGCACCGATTGCTTCTGCCGGTGCTTTTCCCGGAGTAACGATGGGAGGCTGAGGTGTCCAATACTCTGACATGGCAGGGGTCATTGGCGCACGAGAGGGATATTCTTTCTGGGCAAAAGCCGATACTACAGCCAACATACCGATAGTAGTCAGCAAATTTCTTTTTGTCATGTAATACATAGGTTTCATATATTTATTTAGATATTTAATTATTATCCCGGATATTGGGACTTACAAATATACAACATTAAAAAACATATTGTTAATCTCTGAAGCAATTCTGTTATAATAAACCACCGGATGAGTATTCAATCTCTTTCGTATCAGATAGTTTGTTCTTATTCTCGTACTCGTTCTTTCGTAAATTGCGTGGAGAAGCTCCGAAAAACTTCTTGCAGAAGTTGGAGAAATGAGGCAGGGATTCAAAGCCATATTTATAACATATTTCAGATATACTATAGTTGGAATTATGCAAATCATCTAAAATACCTTCTTTACGCCGTGCCTGCATCCATTCGTATACCGGCTCATGAAATACACTGGTAAAAATACGGCGCAATGTGCTGAGTGTGTACCCACCCAGTTGGGCAAGCTCTTCCACTGTCTTTACTTTCTTATAGTTCTGAAGCACAAAGCATTGAAAGCTATTGGTATATTTAGCGAGAGGGTGCACTAAGGTCGCAAGGTCATAATCGGAATAATAGTAACCCAAAACGAAAGCCAGTTCTTTGCGCTTTAATGACAGCAGTTCCCGGCAGATTTTATTATCTCTCAGATAAGCAATAGACCCACTTAATAGATATTGTAACTCAGGAATTATTTTTAAAGGTGAATAGATAAGCGGAGAAGGCACATCTTTCATGATATGGTTGAAACGAGAATCACAAAACATCTCCGGTTGAATGAAACCATAATAGATACATTCACAATCAGTCATAGCAAGCATCTCAAATTTTGAACCGATAGCCTGAAGGATAAATTCTCCTTCTTTGAGCATCGTACCCGCATACTCCTGACTATTGACTAACATCTCTCCCTTTATCAAAAAAAGGATGAAGTTCTCCTCACATTTCTGGGCAGGTTTATGAAAACCTCGCTGGTATATAATGTGAATAATTGTATTGCCTACGGCCTTCGGACAATCCTGACAATCCCAAGTGCCTTGACAGATAGATGCCATATATTGTTGTTGGTGTTTGTATCTGTTTATGTTTCCAACAAAAATATATGAAATCTTTTATATAGCCATAAAAAAGGAAAAGAAAAGTAAAATATGCATGAAATTCATTTCATTAAAACTATAAAAGGGTGATATTTATTACACTCTCTCAGAATTTTGTAGACCAACCCTCATAGGCGAAAATCTATTTTATAGTAAAAGAATCCTAGCTTTTGACAAAGCCAGGATTCAAAATATATTTAGAGGATATAAAATCTTACTCCTTCAAATCTACTCAGTTATTTAAAACTAGTTATATTACAACTAATTTGAAGGTGTGTTCTCAGTATTATTCCATTCACTAGTAGAACCTTCATTGTCAGTACCCCATCCATTCTCATCAACACTTGGAGATACTGTAATTTCTTCAGCACCAGATGGCAAAGTCAATGTATAAAGAATACTCTGACCAATTCCCCAACTACCACTTAGAACAACTTCTTTCGTACCAGTAAAGTATGTTTTACTATCCTTAGTCGTAGAGTATGCAACAAGGACCTTAACTGCAGCTACATTAGTGTTAGGCATCAATATCAACGCATTACCGTCTTTGGCTATTACAACAGTTCCTGTTCCTGTAACACTGGTTGGATTTGTAAATACATAAGAATACTCTGCTGCTCCTTTCAAATCACTCCAAGCTCCTGTACTACTAGAATAAGTATAAGTACCTTCATTGGCTACATTTGTCAATTTTATACCCGTTACTGAATATGTAAAACCAGCATCTTTACCCACTAATTTGAAATTAATCTGAGTTAGTATATGTTTAAATATCAAATTTACAGAACCCATGGAAGTTACACCAGTCTTACACTTATCAGCTACAGCTACAGCTAACAAATCTTCTTGTGTTGCCTCTGCTTGAACAGTATAAGAAAAACTAGGATACTTCCCTGTAGCATTCCAACTATCAGATCCAATATTAGCAGTAGTTGGAGAATATGCGAAAAAATGTATCTTTTCATTTAATGGCCAATAATAACCACCAGTCTTAAGTTTCCAAGTAGAATTTTCGTACTTTCCTTCATCATTAATAAATGCTTCTCCAAGGCTTGTTGCATCAGCTATATTCTTATCACCAGTGTTATAAGCATATAATTTATAACCATTATCTTGTAGAGTCTCAGTAACTGCTACTGTAGCCCTCGTGGCTTTTCCTACTACCGAAGTAAAATTAATCTCATTACTTTGTGCCGGATTCTCAAACTCTTCATTCTGTGAGCAGCTAGTAATCGTTGCAACTGCTGCAATTGCCAATAAAACCTTCTTCATAATCGTATTTTTTAAGTTTATAATATTGTTATATTTTGTTTATGCTCAAATTTAATTTACGGGTAAAATCACTTCTTCATCATCTCCCCAGCCATCAACATTTCCATCGAAACCACCATCTCCGCCACCACTAGAATCCGGTTTATCAACCTTCACCTCGTCCTCAACCGGTAACTCTATTTCTTTGAAAGGCTCATCACCGTCATCATCACCACCGCTGCCACCACTTTCCGAATTAGCAATCACCTCCGTTATATCAACTTCCATCTTTTGCACTTTATTATCTGTTTTGACAAATGCCAGCGTCAACTTTATTGCGTTACCTGCCCGGCTTATTACACCTTCCGATGTTCCAAAAACAGTAAAACTACCCGTCACTTCGCCTGCACTTCCTCTAGCTGCAAAATAGATGGGTGAATCACCTGCTTTTCCACATCCCAACCCCAAATCGTAGCAACTTGACATACCCTCTATACTTCCAACGATTGAAGAAACATATTCGAGTCCTTGTACCTTCAATTTAAAAGAATAGGTCTTTACCACTAATTTTGGTTTCCAGTTCAATTGAAGCTCCTCTTCACTGTTTTCTATCTTTAAGTCATCTATCCGCACAACATACAACGGATCAGGTCCCCAGACCAGTTGCTCCGTTCCTGCAATGCCTAACCCATTGCAATGTCCCGTAAAGGCTTCAATCGTCTCATAGGCTTCTTCTCCCCGGATTTGTACCGTTTCAGTATCATAGTTGTAAACCACTACCGAGTAACGTCCCGGCGGCACTTTTACTTTTCCTCCTTTTACTGAAAGGTAGGTATCAATCTTTCTGCCTTCCGCATTCTTCGGATAAAAGATCACCCGAACCCCTTCCGGCAATTTATTGGTAACACCGTTCCAATCCAGCGAAATTTCAACCCCACTTACGGGATAATCATCCAATATATCGCGACGGCTACATCCGGTTAGCATCAGCAATGAGGACAGAAGCACAAGAAGCATATCTCTTGTATCTCGCATAACGGTCCTACCTCCTTCTCTTTGTTATCAGCCATACCAGAGAAACTTTCGCCTTGGTAGGACCTATAAAATTGTAACGTCCACTATTTGCCCATATTATATCTCCTTCGTATGGAGTATATTTCTTATATTCCGTTGTCAAATATCCGATGCCGAGACTAAACTCAATCGAAAAGTGTCGTGCCAGTTGCCGTGCATATCCGTAAGTCACTCCCGCAGCTCCATAATATTTGCCCTGATAGCCATCGCTCTGCAACTGAAAGTCATAGATTCCGCCTTCGGCATAAAGCCCGACAAAATGACCAGTCAATCGCTTGTGTTTCCGCCGGTCACCCAGCCAGCAACGTCCTTCCACACCTCCCGAAAGAAGCTGATAGCAGAAATTATGCTTACTGTTCAGCCACCACGGACATTTGTATTCAGTATTCAAAGACCATCTCCTGCCCATCGGAATTTCCACCTCTATATTCGGTGCTAACGCCAAATCATACAGCAGGTTATTCTTCACCGCCAGTATCGTTTCATTTTTTGCCGGTCCCCCTGCCTCCGATATCGTTACCTCATAGACCTGTTTTTTCTTACTTTCTCCCACAGGCTTATCCGGTCGATGATTCGGAAGCGCCTCTTCCTGTTCTGAAACAAACAACCCGGAGGCAGAAGATACCGGCTCAAAACTCTCCCTATCTATTTCCGGAATTTCCCGGACGATTGTGATTACCGATCTCCTTAACTGAGGAAGCACATTGCGAAGCATATACTGGTATGCCATTCCCTTATTGAGTTTACGCAACAATTGCTTTCTCTTCCCAATATCATTCCGATGATAGTCCATCAACATCATTACCTCTTCACGTTCCGGAAAGTCCGAATCTTCTTCCACTACCTTACGAAATTCAGACCAATCTTCTCCTCCTGAGAAAAGTTGAATCTTTTTCATATCAACAGCCGGATAACGTTGTTGTAAGAACTCTCTCACCGAATTGTTTCTCCTGGCAGATAAAACAGTATTATAAACCGAATCACCATCGGGCGAAACAAAAGTAATGACATTGACCGCTGTGATATATCGGATATTCTCTTTATTGCCGAGCAAAGAATCCAACACGTTAATATACTGATTATTATTCTTATAACTAAGATCAACTGTAGTATCCTCTCTATCAAAATATACCACGACTTGTCTGGTCGTATCTTGCGTTACTGTGAAAGACGAAACCATCGCATATCCACTTTTCAATGAGGCAGAAAATGCCATGAAAATAGCTAATATATAGATTCCATACTTCATAGTTGTTCGTTTCTATGAACAAATATAGAAGTTAATATGCAAACAAAATCATACTTATGAAACAAAAAACAGGGCATGAAAGGTTATGTGAAACGATTGGAACGAATTTGCAAGTTTGAAGTTCAATAATCACGAAATTCCTAATAGACTAAGACGCCAACTACTGAAAAAATGCACAGAAAATCGAGGTTCATCGATCATCTGTGCATTTACTACTACTCTTATGAGACAAGCATCACACTAGAGATTTATACTGTAGAGTCCGGTACCGGTACCTCCTCTCCATCGTCTTTACCACCATCTCCGCCGGTAGCGGGCTTTCCACTGCCACCTCCATTCGTATAATCTGTTTCCAGTTCTGTATGGCGAGTGATGCTCATATCGACCAACCCGCTGACGAACAAATCTACCACTTTACGATGAACTCCGCAAAGGTGGCTTACCTTACCACACATCTTGGAAGAACTTACTCTGCCGGAACAAACCGACTTTGCTACATACTTTTCGTTTTTGTCCTTGTCAAAACCGAACACTCCTTTTGTTACTACATACTCTAAAGCCATAATTGTTAAGGTTTAAATGGTTAAAAAAATAAAGGTTATTTGTTTGCCATTCTCTTTGTCTCTGAATGACTCTGCAAAGATATCACAGGGTACAAAGCATCCAGTCCTCTCTTGTCTCCTTTGTGTCCCCTTTCAGTTGCTTTAGAGTGGTTGATATCTACAGATAGTACATTAATCTATAAAAAATTATACAAATTAATCTTTTTTCTTCATAAACGCGTTAATAATAAAAACGTTCGCGGTCATTTAAGCTGATCTTATATCCGCTATATAGAAGGTCTTTCGTGAATACCCTAAATATTCAGAGGTATCATATTGAAATCTAGACTATTTCTTTTTTTTATTCTTATTAATACTCAATTTTTGAATATCTTGTTCCAACTCTTTGATACTTTCCAAATGCTCCAATTGTTTTTGTACTACCTTATATTTGTCATACTCATCAGCTGCCTTTTGCAAAGCAAGCTTATGAGAAATAGATCCGGCATGCTCCAATATATTCTTGTCATTCATTGTAAGTACCTGCTTCAATTTCTCAATCCAATCCCGCATATACATCGGTTTGTGCTGCATCGCCTGAATCTCTGCATATGCAAGGAATTGCTCTACAATCAATTTCAAGAGTCCAATCTCCTCTTCATTCAGGTAGTTCTTTCCTATTTCCACATCAACTTTGCGAACTTTGTTGGGCAACGATGTCGATGTCAAACCCATCTGCGGCAATGCAGCATTTGCCCGATAATAAATTAGCTCCGCTGCAGTTTTGCCACTAACCGCCCAAAGGAGTTTATTTTGTACTTCTTTGTAAAAGGCAAGAGTCATTTCGTCAGACGGATCATAATCTATACTTGTGGCATAAATATCTTTAATCTGCTGATAAAAAACTCGCTCCGACAAACGAATCTCCCGGATTCTGTCTAACAACTCGCGGAAGTAATTCATGGATGAACCGCTCTTAAATCGCTCATCGTTCAGTGCAAATCCTTTGATGATATAATCCCTCAAACGCTGTGTTGCCCAAATACGGAACTGAGTACCCTGTATAGATTTTACCCTATAGCCAACTGAAATAATGACGTCCAAATTGTAATAATTTGTAGGTTTAGTAGAAAAATCGGAAATTCCGATTTTTCTCTTTGTCCCGTCTTCCACTAATTCTCCTTCGCTATATGCATTTAAAATATGCTCGTTTATAGTCGATCTGGATTTCCCAAACAGGGTCGCCATTTGATCAATCGTCAACCATACCGTCTCATCAGAAAATAGCACATCGACTTTTATTGTACCATCTTGAGACTGATATATAATAATTTCATTCTTTTGTTCCATGCTTACTTCCAAATATTAGAGTTGATATAAACATTTATATCAGCCCACACACCTCAATCAATATTTATTTTAGGACTATTAATTTTGTACCTAAGTATTAATAATCAGTTCAATATTAAAATCCTCTTATGTCAACTGATTTAACTTGATATTTCATGTAAAGATATTGATTATTCCCGAAAGCAGCACAATTATTAGCTAAAATTGATAGAGCAATTCTTACATTCGCCGTTATTACCATTCCAATAATTTCCTGTATAAAATGAATACTTCATTTTATGTACGATCTAATTACTAAATGAGAAGAAATATTCAGAGATATAGCCAGCCCTTTCAAGGACTCTCTTGAAAAATGCTGAATAGTTATGAACAATCGACGATTTGATTTATAATAAATTCTTTCACCGTTTATAATAAACGGTCTCTCGGTTTATTATAAACTCGTGCGATTGGTTTCAGACTTCTTTTCTTTGAATTTATGCAACAAAAAGGCTGAAAACTCCATAAAAGTTTGCAGCCCTTAGCTCATTTACGGGTTACTTACGCCCTAATCCTCATAAGGATCACCTAGATGTTTTATTATGATCTTATACTGTTTTGAAGTCAAAAACCGATGATTGTACGGCAAATAACCTGCCGGTATAAGCTCTTGATATTCCACATTCAGCCCCATTGTGTGCGATAACAGTGAAAATCCGTGAAAGAAATCAAAAGAGACCCAAATACAAGAAACTTAATTTGGAAGAAATGGCAAGAAGGCTTACATTTGTCATGTGATTTTTTTCATAGTATTAGATTTAAGGTTAACAAAGGTTGGAGCAAGGCGTTGCTCCTTTTTTTATGCCCCAACCTCATCCCTGTTCCTATTTCGGCTTACCACAAATATAAACTTTGCATTGATAAGGAGCCAGCTTTACAATCATACCATCCGCAGCATTTTCCGTAGAACGGCTATCGAGACTATATACCTGTTCCAAAGATAAACCTTCCACCGTTTTCGCGTTCAGTTCTATATTTTGCGGAGTATCCATCCGGTTGAAACAAGCGACAGCTTTACGACCATCAGCCAACGGTTTCACCCAAATATCATAATAATCCGCACGAATGCTGCGTTCTGCCTGCTTACCGAGCACATCCTGATTGATAGCAATCAAATCCTTGTCCAACAAAACCTGTAAAGTGCTATCATCCATGTTCCGTACATCATTTCCACAAAGCAAAGGAGAAGCCATCATACACCATAAGGCAAAATGAGACTTATATTGCTCCTGAGTACATCCTTTCGATTCCGAGCCGATGCTCATGCTCTTCCCGCCAATACCGACAACCAGCATATCCGGATCATTCCACCCGGAAGGTCCGGCATATTCATTCAAAGGAGCGTTGATTTCCAGAATATTCAGAATACCGCGCAGTCCACCCATCCGATTGGCCTCACGGTCCCATACATCTCCTATATCTCCCGAAACCCGCCACAAATGTCCTCCTACTTGCTTTGCCCATTTCCAAGGTTCACGCTGTCCCCACTCGCAAACAGAGAACACAATAGAACGACCGGTAGCACGCAAAGCCTTACCCATCTTAGCATATCGCTCCATAGCCTCCACCCTGCCGGCAGGAGCATTGCAATAATCATACTTCAACAAATCGACTCCCCAGGAAGCAAAATCTTTCGCATCCATTTCTTCGTACCCATAACTGCCACAAACACCGCCACAGGTTTTATCGGCTGCGTCAGAATAGATCCCGAGTTTAAAGCCCCGTTCATGCAGATAGTCAGCAACATATTTTATTCCACGAGGAAACTTCGCTTTATCAATCTGTATATGTCCGTCAGCCCCTCGCTCCGGCAGCTGCCAGAAGTCATCGATATTAATATAGGAATAACCCAGATCACGCATTCCGTTTGCCACCAGTGCATCCGCAGTCTGCAATACCAGTTCTTCCGTGAGATGTTGCCCGAAAGTATTCCAGCTGTTCCACCCCATAGGAGGAGTCAGCAGCAAATCGTCACCGATATGAATCTCGAGCTTTTGCGTACAGGTTCCCTGCGAATTCTTAGCTTTGAGAGTGACCATATATTCACCTTCCGAAGCGACTGTTCCTGTGATAATTCCTGTTTTCGAATCCAGTTTCAAGCCTTTCGGTAACTTCTCAGCACTCCATTCCATCGGTCGCTGGCCGGTAGTAGGAATATAAAACATGAAAGGAGTTGCCGTATAATTGGCTATCACCCGGGGAGGATGAATGCTCGGTGCTCCTTCAAAAAAAATTTGATTGATGTTTGTTTGAGGTTTATCTCCGGCAAACAAAGATACGTTTACTACAAAAAAAGCAAGAATAGATAAGATAAAGAAAGAATGTGTTTTGCTCATGGGGGTATTATTTTTTAATTAGGCTGCTAATATAACGAAAAAACAAACAATATCCAGACAATTAAGTCAGTAATTGATACATCCCTCCGGCCAATACCCGTACAACTCCTTTCATTTCAAGTTCAAAAAGAATAGCATTCATTTTATGAACGGGAATGTCAGTTTCCACCACCAGCGTGTTAATCTGCAGATTTCCGCGTTGTGCCAGAATATCAACGATTTGTTGTTCTTCTCCGGACAAATCGGGAAACAGGTCACGCTGTACATTGGCTGTTTTTTCCACGCAGGAAGCAGAACTCCAGCCCATTGTCTGCACAAAGTCTTCGGCAGATAAAAGCAGAGAAGCTTTATTGTCGCGGATCAGTTGATTGCATCCCTTGGAATATTCGTCAGTAACCCGACCGGGAAAAGCAAAACAGTCACGGTGATAACTCTCCGCAAGTTCGGCAGTAATCAGGGAACCGCCTTTTGCGGCAGATTCTATCACAATCGTAGCATCGCACATACCTGCTACAATGCGGTTTCGGCTAACAAAATTATGCTTGTCCGGTGTTGTGCCGACAAGAAACTCAGTCAGCAGACCACCTCTGTCGAGCATATCAACAGCCGTTTTACGATGGAGAGAGGGATAGATACGGTCTAATCCATGAGCCAATACGCCTACCGTAGCCAGTCCATTATCCAAAGCGCTCCGGTGGGCATTGATATCAATGCCATAGGCAAGACCGCTGATCACTAACACATCAGGACATAACGCTTTCAAGTCACGAAGGAAAGTAGTGCAAAGTTGCGTTCCATAATCGGTAGCGTGGCGGGTACCCACCATATTTAGAATATGGAGAGCATTCAAATCCGCATTTCCCTTGAAGAAAAGCACGACAGGAGCATCCTCACACTCCCGCAAACGGGAAGGATAAGCTTCATCATAATAAGTCAGGCATTGAATGCGGTTCTTCTGCAGAAATCCGAGTTCCTGCTCTGCACGGGCAATGAGTGACGGACAATCCAGTGCGGCAGATATCCGTTCGTTAACTCCGGGAATACGTTCGGAAAGCTCTTTCCGGTAGCGGAAGACATCAGTGGCACTTTTCATGCCCTCTACCAGACGCTTCGCTCCAATGTGCCCGATACCGGGCACCATGGTCAGAGCGATGCTATAAATCTGTTCTTCTTCGTTATCGGTCATTTCAGGTATGGAGCAAAGACGTTGTCGAATAATTCGCTGCTACTCAAACGTCCGTTTACCACACATACCGTTTCAACAGTGGATTTCACTACTACTTTTTGATCACTTTTGCGGAAGATATCCTGATAGAATACATACTTGATACCCTCTTTTTTCATATATAGCTTGGAGACAAATTCATCTCCACTCTTCAACGGAGTCTTGAAAGCCATATTGATGCGCGCCACTACCGGATCGACTCCCTGCTCATGAAGCGCTGCAAAGCTAATCCCTACCGAGGTCAGAAACTCATGGCGGGTATGCTCCAGATAATGTTGATAATTGGCATTGTTGACAATACCTTGCAGGTCGCATTCATAATCGCGTACCTTCATCTCCAGCTCGTAAATGTACTGACTCATCTGTTTATCCTCTTTTCTGTTCTACATCAAGTCCTTTGAACTTCTTCAGTTCTTCGGTAGATACCAATTTATATAATTTGTCGCTGGGACGTATCTTGTCTGATTTCATCGAGAAGCGCTGTCCCTTCTTGACTGTTTCTACCGGTTTCAGATCGACGCGGGCTTCGTCCAGCGTCATGAAGACTGCACCGGTGGTTGGTCCCGTAATCAGCAATTTATCGCCTACACTGACTTCGGACGCCTCCACCAGAAATTCGGAAACGCCGATATTGGAGAAGTATTTGATACCTTTACCCACATAGATTTTACGCTCCGTAGCTGCCGAACCGTAATTCCGTGTCCATTCGCCAAGTCGTTGTCCGAGGTAATAGCCATCCCAGAATCCACGGTTGAAAACAGCTTTCAGACGTTCGTCCCAAGCTGCGATTTTTTCGTCTGTAAAGGTATCGTCCAAATAAGACTGAATCGCCTCTTTATAACATTCTACCACTGTACGCACATACTCAGGGCCACGGGCACGACCTTCGATTTTGAATACACGCACACCTGCATCCATCATCTTATTCATAAAATGAATAGTCTTCAGGTCTTTCGGCGACATGATATATTCGTTGTCGATATCCAGTTCCACATCTGTCTCCTTATCACGAACGGTATAAGAACGACGGCATACTTGCATACAAGCCCCCCGGTTGGCGGAGTGATTCATTTCATGCAAAGAGAGGTAGCACTTTCCGGAGACTGCCATACACAGAGCACCGTGACAGAACATCTCAATACGAATCTGTTCACCACTCGGTCCACAGATATTTTCTTCCCGGATCTGACGATAAATCTCTGCAACCTGCTCCAGATTCAGTTCGCGTGCAAGCACCACAACATCGGCAAACTGGGCATAAAATTTCAAGGCTTCCGCATTCGATATATTAAGCTGAGTAGACAAATGCACTTCCTGCCCGATCCGGCGGGCATAATTCATCACTGCCACGTCAGCAGCAATCACTGCAGATATTCCGGCTGCTTTGGCCGCATCGACAATAGTACGCATCAAAGGAATATCCTTATCATAGATAATCGTATTGACTGTCAGATAGCTTTTCATCCCGTGTTCGTCGCACGTCCGGGCTATCTCACGCAAATCATCAACGGTAAACGTATTGGCAGAACGGGCACGCATGTTAAGGTTTTCTATACCAAAATAGATAGAATCGGCTCCAGCCTGAATGGCTGCCGCAAGAGATTCGCGCGAACCGACAGGCGCCATTATTTCAAAGTCTTTTATATTCATTTTACTGTTCGATAATCATTAAAATGTGATAGGAGTATGCAAAGGTACGAATTAATCCGCATCCGTGAAACTTACCTCAACAAATAGTTCTTTCAGTTTTTATCCGTACCTTTGCACGGCAAAAAAGAAGTATCAATTATGAAGATAAACCATATAGACCTGGGAGAACATCCTATACTACTCGCCCCCATGGAGGACGTGACAGACCCGGCTTTCCGCCTGATGTGCAAAAAGTTCGGTGCCGACATGGTATATACTGAATTTGTATCGAGTGATGCATTGATACGTGCCGTCAACAAGGCCGCGCAGAAGTTGAGCATCAGTGACGAAGAGCGTCCTGTTGCCATTCAGATTTATGGGAAGGATACGGAAACAATGGTGGAAGCCGCCAAAATAGTGGAACAGGCACAGCCTGATATTCTCGATATCAACTTCGGTTGCCCGGTGAAAAGAGTAGCGGGAAAAGGTGCCGGAGCAGGAATGTTACAGAATATTCCGAAGATGCTGGAGATTACCCGTGCGGTAGTAGATGCCGTGAAAATACCGGTAACTGTAAAAACTCGTCTGGGATGGGATGCCAATAATAAAATCATTGTAGATTTGGCAGAACAATTGCAGGATTGCGGTATTGCCGCATTGACTATCCACGGTAGGACCCGTGCGCAAATGTACACCGGAGAAGCAGACTGGACACTGATAGGGGAAGTAAAAAACAATCCCCGCATGCATATTCCTATCATCGGCAACGGAGATGTGACTACGCCTCAACGCTGTAAGGAGTGTTTCGACCGTTATGGAGTAGACGCTGTCATGATCGGTCGTGCAAGCTTCGGACGCCCCTGGATATTCAAGGAAGTGAAGCATTATCTGGAAACAGGAGAAGCGCTTCCCCCACTCAGTTTTGAATGGTGCATGGAGGTATTACGACAGGAGGTAGTAGACAGTGTGAATCTGCTTGACGAACGTAGAGGTATTCTGCATGTACGCCGTCATCTGGCTGCCAGTCCGTTGTTCAAAGGCATTCCTAATTTTCGTAATACCCGTATCGCTATGCTTCGGGCGGAAACAAAGGAAGAATTGTTCCGGATATTTGATGAGATAACTGCCAATCTAGCATCTGTAGATCGATGATATACCAGATTGGTTTACTTAAACATCGGCTGCGCAAACCACTTCTTGAACATCCACGTTGCTACAACATATAAAACGAACGCTGAGAAGAAGCCTACAATAGCGTCAATAACATAATGCGCCTGAATATACACGGTAGCACCACAAAGTAGCATATAGAAAGGAATCAGGCAGGCAAAGAGCTTTTTGCTGCCACGCCACGCCATAATCATCAAGATAGTGGAAATGCCGACATGAGAACTGGGGAATGCAGCAGTAGGCCGTTCGCCTACCTGCTGCGAACCCTCTACCAGATTATAGAAGAACCCATGCTGATAGCCGGGACCGGGCAATAGTTCCTGATGATGAT
The DNA here is from genome assembly GCF_001811315.1 of Bacteroides sp. HMSC067B03. NCBI lineage: Bacteria > Pseudomonadati > Bacteroidota > Bacteroidia > Bacteroidales > Bacteroidaceae > Bacteroides > Bacteroides sp. HMSC067B03. The sequence goes on from NZ_KV804412.1 coordinate 21,350, forward strand.
TGAAATAATCGCCAATAGCCGGGAAGATACCTTTCGACACATTATCGAACCCGATAGCCGGAAAATAGAATTGCGGTCCCGCCACCGGAACAAAGATATAAATGAGATAATAAATAAAGAAAGAAGTTACCAGTACAAATGACATCTTCTCAAACCATTCAAACTTATAGATAAAGTAGAATAACGTCACAATCAGCATCATCGGATAATAGAAGAAATATCCCAAATTGAATGCTTCGCTGACTATCAGATGCGGAAATGTGTGGCAGAACCAGATAGCAGGCTGCCCATTGAAGATAAATTGTTCGGCAACAGCAAATACATGATCAAGATTGGGGAAGAACCGGTTAAACTCAAACGTATCGGGATACCAGTACGAAAGCAGGCTCATCTGAATGACAACCCGCACAAATGCCGAGAACTTACAAGGTGCCAGCCGATAAAGATACATCAACAGGAAAGTCATTGCAGCAATCATCGCCCTATCCAGCAACATGTGCCATGGATGATCCATTCGCTGAAACAGGAACAGTATCAAGATGGAGGTCAACAGATTATAAATCAATGTAATCTTCTCCACAGCAAACAACCCCTTCCGGGTTTCCACTCGCTTAAATAAGTCTAAAGCCATCCTTCGTTTTTATACCAGGCAATCGTTTCACGAACTCCCTTCTCCAGATCATATTCGGGAGCATACCCTAACTCTGTCATTGCAGGGGTTATATCACATTGCCAGTTACGTTGTTTCATTATTTTATACTTGTCAGAATTCAGCGTACTGCTCTTCCCGGAACGCGTAGCAATAAATTCAGCGAGCAAAGATATAACTTTTAGCACAATTAATGGACATTTCATATGAATAACAAACGGATTGCCCAGTTCTTTTTGTATTAAGTCCGAAAATGTGCGGCTTTTATATACGTTTCCATCCGACAGGAAATACGCTTTTCTCGCTACTCTTTTCTCTATTCCAAGGAAGATGGCCTGCACAATATCCTTTACATAAATAAAAGTCAGATCCTGTCTCCGGAAACCCACCGAGAAGTCCACATGCTGACGGATGGACTTTGCCATCAGGAAATAATCCATTTCACGGGGACCGTAAACTCCTGTAGGACGATAAATGACATAAGGGAAACCGGGAATGCTCTGTATATAAAGTTCGGCTTTGAGTTTACTAAATCCATAAGCCGTATTAGGCATCGGAGAATCATCTGCCGAAATGGGCGAGTAATCTTTTTCATGCACCGGTCCGAATACGCTCAATGTGCTGATATAGATAAACTGCTTCGGAACCATATTGAGTGCCTTCAACGTATCAACAAAATATTTAGTCTGAAGATAATTTACATAATCAAATGTTTTCTTGTCCGAACACTTGGTGACTCCCGCACAATGAATAATGTAATCAAATTTGTTATACGTCCCTTTATGCCCGGAGAGTTGGGCACGCAATTCGTTGGGATGAGCAAAGTCCAGTTCCAGAAAATGAATCTTCCGGTTCTTCAAATACTGCTTGCTGCTGCTAGAACGGATTCCCGCCCACACACCAAACTTTCGTTTCAGTGCCTCTTCGACAATAAAACTTCCAATGAATCCACTTGCACCTGTAATTAGAATACTCTCCATTAATATAGTCCTAATATATAAGAAAAGAATGACGCTACAAAGATACAATAAATATAAAACAAAAGCCATTTTGCTTTTCTCAATTATTATTTGTTTATTTGCAACGCAATTTATTTACTATTCAACACTTTAAAGCACGTGGAAGACAAAGCAGATTTCGACTATCTTTTTAAAGAGTACTACCCCCAACTTTATTATTATGCATTCCATCTGATCAATAATATGGAGGCTAGTAAAGATATCGCAAGTGATGCTTTCGAATTTATTTGGACTAACTATGCCAAGATTGATAAAACCACAGCCAAATCTTATCTCTATGTTTACGTCCGTAACAAATGCATCGATTACTTGCGTCATCAGAACGTACACGAACAATATGTTCAATTATATATAAAACTGACCGAATCATACACAGAAACAGAATACAAAGAATATGACGAAAGGATGATGCGCATCCACAAAGCTATTTCAACGCTTACTGCCCACACCCGGCATATCCTTGAAGAATGTTATGTACGAAGAAAAAAATATCAGGAAGTGGCTGATGAACTGAATATAAGCGTAAGCGCTGTCCGAAAACACATTGTAAAAGCACTCTCTGTACTCCGTAAAGAGTTTGCTAAAAAAGAATAAAGAGGGTATCTAACTATCTTAAACAAACGTATTAAAATAAGTAATAGAAATAAAAACAACCAAGAACTGAAAAGTTATTTATGGATAAGGACAAAGGTTACAACGATATAAATGATTCCATCAAAAAAGCATTAGATATCATGGAATCCCCCTCAGAGCTCAATGAGAAAGAAACGTCCGGCGCTCTTGAAGATGATGAATGCCTGCAAACATGCCGTGACATCATGGATATGAATGTAGCGTTACAACAACAGCAAACTCCCGGATCGATAGACGTAGAAGCTGAATTAGTTCGTTTCAAAGCGAAACACACTAAGCGAAAACCTTTTGCCGGACTGAAACTCGCCATCAGTCTGGTCTCAGCGGCGGCTATCCTCACAGGTCTTGTATTCATCATATCCAATACTCTGGATATATTCCCGACTCCTGACCCAATCACCGTCTTTACAGCAGATAATACTCCCCAAGAAATTACCCTGCAAGCTGAAGACGGAGAGAAAATGATATTAGGTGAATCACAAAAAGATCCGAAAGTAGCTGCCAAAACCAAAGAATATCTGGATTACAGCCGTACTAAAAAGACAGTAGCCAATGTCCCTAATGCACAAAATACGATTCAAACTCATACACTGACCATCCCCAGAGGGCAGAACTTTAAAGTGATCCTTTGTGACGGAACAGAAGTATGGCTCAATGCAAATACCCGATTAATTTATCCCACGGCATTTGTAGAAAAAGAACGTACCGTATATCTGGAAGGTGAAGCATACTTCAAAGTAACCCCTAATAAACAGCAACCATTTATTGTAAAGACTCCAAGTATACAAACACGTGTACTAGGTACAGAATTCAATATACGCAGCTACAACCCGGAAGACTCTCACGTAGTACTTATCAATGGAAAGGTAGAAGTCAGTAACACCCAAGGGGGCGCCTACACTGCCATTACTCCGGGAGAAGATGCACATCTGCAAGCTGACGGCAATTTTATCCTGACGGAAGTAGATTTGGACTCTTACATTTACTGGAAAGACGGCTACTTCTACTTTGACGATGTCACTCTTCGGGAAATTATGCAAAATCTCGGACGCTGGTACAATGTAAGTATAGAATTCCGCAATAAAGAAGCTATGAACTACAAAATGCACTTTGTAGCTGATCGCCGGCTTGGGCTTGAACACACCATTCAATTACTTAATCGGATGAAAAAAGTAACCGTAACTTTAAACGGCAATACTCTTACTATCGATTAGTATTTTCATACAAAAAGTATACAAAAGCACAAAGAAAACAACAAAATATTATCTTTTAAAGAAAATAATTCGCAAAAGGGGTGTCTTAAATTTCCTTTCATACGCACTATTAATATAAAACAAGTTCAAAATAGTGTTATTTAAAATCAAACGTATGAAAAGAAACTGGTATTTATTTATCGTGTGCCTCCTATGCGTATGCTTACTGCCACGACCGGCAGAAGCTCAGACACAAAACGAAAAGAAAATCACGTTGGAATTCAACAATGAACGCTTGCCTTCTGTGTTGAAACGTCTGGAGAAAGTATCAGGATACAAAATCCTGTTTACGTATGATGATGTCAAGAAATTCACAGTCTCGGGGTCCGTAAAAGACAAGAGCATAAAGCAAGCACTAGACATCATACTCATCGACAAGCCATTAGAATACCATATAGATGGCCAGTTTATCACAATCACTCCTACCGGCCCATCCAAACAGGCTAAAATATTCGATGTTAACGGAGTAGTCATATCCGGAGATGACGGGCAACCGCTCATCGGAGCCACCGTACAGATTAAAGGCAGCAAATCCGGAGTACTGACAGACCTGAATGGTAAATTCTTTATCGAGAAAGTAGCCAGCAACTCTATTTTACAGTTCTCTTATATTGGCATGCATCCACAGGAGCTAACTGCCACTCCAACGATGAGTGTTACACTAAATACCGATGTGCAAACGCTGTCGGAAGTCGTAGTCACAGGTATGCAGAAAATGGATAAACGATTGTTTACCGGTGCTACTGCACAGCTATCCGCTGAAGAAGTAAAACTCGACGGTATGCCCGAAATCAGTCGTGCGCTGGAAGGACGTGCCGCCGGTGTATCAGTTCAAAATGTATCGGGAACATTTGGTACTGCTCCTAAAATCCGGGTTCGTGGTGCTACCTCTATATATGGTAGTTCCAAACCTCTGTGGGTGGTGGATGGAGTTATTATGGAAGACGCAATTGAAGTCGGTGCAGACGATCTCTCTTCGGGAGACGCAGAAACATTGATCAGTTCTGCTATTGCCGGTCTGAATGCGGACGACATTGAAAGCTTTCAGATATTGAAAGATGGCTCTGCAACTTCTATTTATGGAGCACGTGCTATGGCAGGTGTAATTGTCGTTACCACCAAAAAAGGAAAAGCCGGTATTAACAAGATTAGTTATACAGGTGAATTTACCACTCGTATGATCCCCACCTATAACGAATTCAACATTATGAATTCACAGGAGCAAATGGGAGTTTATAAAGAAATGGAACAAAAAGGATGGTTAAATTACAGTGACATCTATCGCGCTGCCAATAGTGGTGTATATGGTCGTATGTATAAGCTTATCAATACTTTCGACCCTGTCACCGGACAATATGCCATATCCAGTACTGAAGAAATGAACGCTTATCTACGCGAAGCAGAAATGAGAAATACCGATTGGTTTGATGCTTTATTCTCTAATAATATTTCACAGAACCACTCGGTCAGCATTACTTCCGGAACTGAAAAGTCTTCTTTCTATGCATCATTGAGTGCAATGCTCGATCCGGGATGGTACAAACAAAGTGAAGTGAAACGCTATACAGCAAATGTAAACACAACTTATAACGTACTCAAAAATCTATCCGTCAACCTGATTTCAAGCGCATCCTACCGTAAGCAAAAAGCACCCGGAACCATTAGCTCTACCGTCAACGCCGCAAATGGAGAAGTCAGTCGCAGTTTTGATATCAACCCATATTCTTATGCCATCAACACTTCTCGAGCAATGGACCCGAACGCTTATTATACTTCCAATTATGCTCCATTCAATATTTTACATGAACTAGACAATAACTACATTGAACTGAATGTAGTAGATGTGAAATTTCAGGGAGAGATAAAATGGAAAGCCCTTCCCGAACTGGAGTTTAGCGCATTAGGATCATTAAAATATCAGGCCAGTTCTCAAGAGCACAATATCCTGGATAACTCTAATCAGGCAACAGCATATCGCACAGGTATGGATGACGCAACCATTCGTAACAACAATGGGCTGCTTTACAGCGATCCGGATGATATTTACTCATTACCTATCAGCATTCTGCCACGAGGAGGCATCTATCAACGTAAAGATTACAAAATGTTAGGATTGGATTTCCGTGCGACCGCTTCATGGAATCATTTATTTGCCGAGAAGCATATCACCAATGCTTTCGGAGGAATGGAAGTCAATGATCTCCGCCGTTCATACACCATGTTCAATGGTTGGGGGATGCAATACTCAATGGGTGAAACTCCATCCTATGTATATCAGTTTTTCAAGAAAGGATTGGAAGCAGACGATAAATATTATGCGCTGGAACACAGTTTGGCACGCAGTGTGGCCACATTTGCCAACGTGACCTATTCGTACGACGGGCGTTATACCATGAACGGGACATTCCGTTATGAAGGAACCAACCGCATGGGCAGAAGTCACTCTGCACGTTGGCTCCCCACCTGGAACCTGTCAGGAGCATGGAATGCTCATGAAGAAAACTTTTTCAAAAAGCTGGAACCAACTCTTTCACACCTCACTCTGAAAGTTTCTTATTCACTGACAGCCGACCGCGGTCCCGCCAATGTAACAAACTCACAGGCTATTTTCAGAGCTTATTCTCCCTACCGCCCTTTTACAGATATCCAAGAACCGGGAATCTTTATGGCAGACAGTGAGAACAGCGAACTGACCTATGAAAAGAAACATGAATTGAATATCGGTGGGGATATTGGTTTCCTTGATAACCGGATCAATCTGGCACTCGATTGGTATAAACGTAACAATTATGACCTCATCGGAGCGGCAATCACCCCGGGAGTTGGCGGAGGAGGAACTTATACGTATGCTAATGTAGCTTCAATGGAAAGTCACGGTATCGAGTTCACTCTTTCTACACAGAATATAAAGAAAAAGAACTTCAGCTGGAGCACAGACTTTATCTTCTCACATACCAAAAATAAAGTTACCGACCTTAAATCACTGGCAAATGTGATGGATTTAATTTCCGGTAACGGATTTGCCCGTGAAGGCTATCCGGTTCGTGGTTTGTTCTCTATCCCATTTGTAGGCCTGGACAAGAATGGTCTTCCCCTATTCGATATCAATGGTAAAATTACAAGCACAGAGATTGAATTCCAGGCACGTGACAATATCGATTATCTGAAATATGAAGGACCGACAGACCCGACTATCACCGGTAGTCTTGGAAACGTCTTCACATATAAAGGCTTCAAGCTAAATGTTTTCCTTACTTATTCATTCGGCAATGTAGTCCGTCTGGACCCGGTATTCAAAGCCAGCTACTCCGACCTGACAGCTATGCCGCGTGAATTTAAGAACCGATGGACACTACCCGGCGATGAAAGCCAAACAGATATTCCGGCAATAATCAGCTATCCGCAGTATAGCCATAATCTGAATCTGTCTTATGCCTACAATGCTTATAATTACTCAACGGCCCGCATCGCGAAGGGAGACTTCATCCGAATGAAAGAAATATCACTCGCCTATGAGTTTCCACGCACTTGGTTGAACCCGTTAAAGATATCCAACTTATCACTCAAATTACAAGCTACTAACCTCTTCCTGCTTTATGCAGATAAGAAATTGAACGGACAAGACCCGGAGTTCTTTAACACCGGAGGCGTAGCCTCTCCGGTACCCCGTCAGTTTACTTTGACATTGAGATTAGGATTATAAATTAACTAATAAGTTTATAAATAAAATTAGATATGAGAAAAAATATAATACATATAGGACTGATATTGCTACTAGCTCCATGCTATACAGCTTGCAGCAGTTTTCTGGATGAACTTCCGGACAACCGGACAGAGTTGGATACCGAACAAAGTATCGCCAATATCCTGGTATCTGCCTATCCGCAAAGTACAAATTGCGAAATAGGGGAATTATACAGCGATAACACAGACGAGAATAGTCGTGCATATGGTTACTGGCAAAAGGTAGAAGAGGACTTGTACAACTGGAAAGATACCTACGAAGAAGGACAAGATACTCCACAAGCCTTATGGGATGCCTGCTATGCGGCAATCGCCTCATCCAACCATGCACTGCAAGGAATCAAGAACCTGGGAAATCCGACATCGTTAAATCCCCAGAAAGGGGAAGCTCTGGTATGCCGTGCCTATGCTCATTTTATGCTGGCAACTACATTTTGCCAAGCATATAACAGTAATACAGCCGAACAGGAATTAGGCATTCCCTACATGGAAACACTTCAGACTACTGTAGCCCCCCATTACGAACGTGGTACGCTCGCCAGTGTATATCGAAAAATTGCAGCTGATCTAGAAGAAGGCATCCCTCTAATTAACGATGATGCCTATTCTATTCCCAAATATCATTTCAACAAGAAAGCGGCATATGCTTTTGCCGCACGTTTCTACCTCTATTATATGCAACCGGATTTCTCTAATTGCAAAAAAGTAGTAGAATACGCTAATCTTGTATTAGGAGCAAATGCCGATGAAGTACTGCGGGACTGGAAATATCTCGGGACCCTCAGCCCCAATGGAGACGTCCAGCCTAATGCTTATATCGATGCAAGTGAGCCCGCCAACCTACTCCTTCTCAGTACCAGCTCTACGCTTGGCGGAGTAATAGATGCCGGTTACGGACTCTGCATGCGCTACTCACACAATGCTGTAACCGGGCTGGAAGATTGTTATTCAACCGGACTATGGGGTGCCTACACCAGATTCCGCCAACAACCATTTGAACCTTCGCGATCACCTAAAATCTCTTTCCGCCGGATCACTCTAATGGCAAAAATAGCCGTATCAGGCGGTGGGTTTTATCCTTACGCCATGGTTCCTGCATTCACTACTGATGAAACTCTGATCACTCGTGCAGAAGCATACACCTATCTGAAACAATATGATAAAGCTGCCGCCGACATCACTTCCTGGCAGAAGTCCTTTACTACCCATACGCAAACGATAACTCCGGAAATGGTTGACCAGTTTTACGGAAGTATGAAATACTATAATCTTAATGAAGGAGTTATCACTCCTAAAAAGACCTTGTCTCCGGACTTTACGCTTGAACCCGGCAGACAGACTAACTTCATTCATTGTATCCTGCATCTGCGCAGAATCACCACACTGGGAGAAGGCCTACGCTGGCAAGATATAAGACGATACGGCATTACTGTACAACGCCGTTACTTTGAAAACGAAGAATTAATGGACATTACTGATACCATGGACAAAAACGACTTGCGCAGGGTCGTCCAGATTCCGGCAAATGTAATAGCAGCAGGTATAGAAGCAAATCCAAGATAAAAAGAGAAAGGAGAAAAGAATATGAAACAATACATCTTATTATACGCATTATTCATCGCCACAGCAATCTGCTTGGGCGCATGTAACAATGATGAGGATATCGATACTGCAAACAGCATCTTCCCGATGGAAGAAACTACCGGCAATGCATTCGATCATTGGTTATTCAGAAATTACATGAATACCTACAACGTCACCTTCAAATACCGTATGGAAGATATCGAAAGCGATCAATCCAAGAATTTGATCCCTGCCGATTATAATAAGTCGGTGGTATTAGCCAAAATTGTAAAGCATGTCTGAATGGAAGCATATGATGAGCTGTGCGGCATTAACTTCCTGCGGGTTTACATTCCCAAAACGATACATCTGATAGGTTCTCCGGCTTACGATAAAAGCGGGACAATGGTACTTGGAACAGCAGAAGGGGGAATGAAAATTACCCTTTACAATGTAAATAGCCTGAATGTGGAAAACATTAATATAGAACAATTAAACAAATTCTATTTCAAAACAATGCATCATGAGTTCGCTCATATTCTGCATCAGACAAAAAATTACGATCCTGCCTTCGACCGCATCACCGAAAATGCATATATCGGAAGCAACTGGTATGTGTATACCGATCCGGAAACCGGAAAACAAAGTTCACGCACCGACCAGCAAGCCTGGCAAGCAGGTTTTGTCAGCCCCTATGCAATGAGCGAGGCCCGAGAAGATTTTGTTGAAAACATCGCTATATATGTCACCCACGATGAGTATTATTGGAAATCCATGTTAGCTGCCGCAGGAGAAAGCGGTGAAGCAATAATCAACAAAAAATTCAATATTGTCTATAATTATATGAGAGATACCTGGGGAATAGATTTAGATGATCTGCGTTCTGTCGTACTACGGCGTCAGGATGAAATTTATTCTTTAGATCTGAACACTATCGATATTGAAGACGACATCAACTCTACCAACAACTAAAAAGACACTGATTATGAAGCAAAAAATATTAACCTACTTTATATTGGTTACAGCCTGCATCGGTCTTCATTCCTGTTTATTTCAACAGGATGATTATTTCGATAAGTCCTCTGCCGAACGTGCCGCTGCAGATGTTATTAAATGTAGCGAACTATTAAAAAGCTCTCCAAACGGTTGGCTGCTGGAATATTATATTGGCTCCGGCTATGCTATGGGAGGTATCACTCTCCTTTGTAAGTTTGATGACAAAAAAGTGACGATGGCTTCTACACTAAGTACCCCTAATGTACCATCAGGAGTTTTTATAGAATCTCTCTATCAGGTGGTTTCCGAACAATCCACCATGCTCACATTTGACAGCTATAATGAGCTGATTCATGCTTTTGCAGCTCCGGCAGGCAGTGGAAACGATGCAAATGCCAACATGGGGGGAGACTATGAGTTTATTATCATGGATGCTTCGGATAACCAGATCACTCTACTAGGAAAGAAATATGGTAATACAATGACCATGACACGAATGCCGGTAACAACTAAATGGAAAGAGTATATCAGGGGAGTGAATGAAATAGAAGAGAATGCTTATTTATATCAATTCGATATAATGGCAGGAGGAGAAAAAATCGGTTATTTAAAACGTGATAACTATACGCTGTCATTTAGTGGAAAAACAGAGACCTCTTCCACAACGATCCCCTTTGTCTTTACTCCCAACGGACTTCACTTCCGCGAACCTGTTATTATCAATGGCAAAAAAATGCAATATTTTGCCTGGGACAATGCGTTCATGACATTCACTTGTACGGATGAAAGTGCTCAAGGAGTAAAATTAGTATCCCTTTATCCGGAAGGTTATCTTTATTATCATGATCTTCTTGGTAGTTACAAGTTCAAATGTAAAGCATTGACACAGCCGGAAAGTGGTAAAGAGCAGACGTTCGAAAGTAAAGAGTTCGACATCACCATTTCACAAAATGTAGAGAACAAAAGCTTTAACTTATCAGGTCTCAATGTACCTATCAGCATCACCTATGACCGTTCCAGTGGCAAGATGATTATACCGGTTCAGGCATTAGGCTCAATAAACGGCTATTACGGTGCATTGTCATTTGGCAACGGCATGTCGTACATTCCTTATTTCATGAGTACGGAAACAGGCTATTACTTCTCTGTGGTAAGCAAGACAGAAAGCACTTCTCCACTAACAATAAGTTTCAAAGACGAAGGAACTTTTAGCCAGTTGACCGGAGCGGAACCTACTGCACTTGTATTCCAAGGTTATACTTCACCCGCATATAGCCAAAGTACTCTTGGCGGATGGGTAGGCTGGTATGACGACTATACAATTGAAAAGCAATAATAACCTGAATGCTGAACATTTTAAAAAGTATCAAGAATGAAAAAGTTACTAAATATATTCATACTGACGTTATGTATGTTGATTGCAGGATGCGACAATGATGACTCAAGCGTATCCGTATTGAAGGTCATCCAATCAGACGTAACGTTCAAAGCCGCCGGTGGAACAGGTTCTATCCGCATAGAAGCAACCGGTGACGTGACGGCAGTTGCAGACGCAGACTGGTGTACAATAAAAGAAACAAGCCATGAGATGGTTACATTTGACGTAAAGGAGAATTACGACTTTCCGGGACGATCTGCACAAATTATCATTCGTAATGAAGCAAATACACAGAGAGTAACCGTTACACAGCAAGGCGCCATCATCATTTATAACGAAAATGATTTGCAACAGGCTACAGGAAACGAAAAGAGTTCGTTGATTATTGCGCTGAAAGGTTCATTTCCATTTAAAGTAAACATTCCCGAAGATGCCAAAGAATGGTTATCTTACGAATTAGTAGATGAGGGTATCCAATTTAACTTCGAGAAAAACACCACCAATACTGTACGCGGAACATCTGTAGAAATTACAAATGGGGTACGTACTGCCGTATATGTGCTTATGCAATATGATGCCGAAAACTTACTGGGAAGCTGGGTAGCTAGTTTCAATCGTATCTGGCAAAAAGATTCGGCTACAGGTAAAGGTCCGGCCAGTATAAAAGAAAGCGAAGAGAATGGAACTTATGTTATTTCTCTTCCTAATTCCAGCCTCTTCCCGATGACTCTGGAAGCAACCTATACCGACCATGGTTTCAAGATTGCATCCGGACAATACCAAGGAGAAACAAAGGTAGAAAATGAAGACGGTACAATGACAACTACGTTATATATTTATTCGGGAATAGCCTCCGGTTATTATAGTTATTGGTTTCCTGAGCAAAGCGTCAACCTTGCTCCGACTATGATAAACGGAGAAATTGTATTGACTTTACAAGATAATGGAAGTGCCGAAGGAGATACTATTGCCGACTTACTGCTAGGATTCTTCCTGGAAAAAGACAATATATCACAAAATACTTTTGTGCCATCCCTTACCATGGACATTTACAATCTTAAATTATTCAGATAATTAGTTCATATTACCCAGATACATTAAAATATCAATTATATGAAAACAATATTCTATTGGGTTATTCTTAGTATCATATGCGGTTTCACACTTACTATCGCATCATGCTCAGACGATGATGACGTAACTTCGTTATCAGCCCCAGGAGATATCAAATACAGCGATATATCCAGCAACTCATTTAAAGTAACATGGACAGCTGATCCCAATGCTACAAGTTACATTGTAAAAATCAAAGACGAATGGAGAGAATTGACAGACAAAACTCAGACCGTATCCGAACCCAGCGCTACTTTCACCGGATTGGAATCAGAAAATAAATATTGGGTAGCAGTCTGTTCAACAACAGCAAATGCTTCCTCAGCCTCTCCTTTCAGCAAATGGATAGCCGTCAAAATGCCGGAAGGTTCTGTTGCCAGAACTTTTGCCTCCGGTGAGGGAACCGAACAATATCCATTTATCATCAAAACTGCAGGACAGTTAAAACTGATGGCTTATCTAGTTAACAAAACCAATGAAATTAAAAACACTCAGGCAATACTTGCTACAGATCAGGATGAGATTGAAATAGAAATGGACCCAACTATTGACTATACAAAAGCTTATTATGAACTGGGAAACGATATCGATATGAGTGGAGTAAACGACTGGACTCCGATAGGTACAGGACTTGACAACGAAAACATTGCTATGCCCGAAAAGAATATGTTCAGTGGTAGTTTTGATGGAAAAAACCATACTATACACAACTTTACCATCAATTACTCCAGCAATAATACAAGTGCCATGTGTGGTTTATTCGGTTTGTCCAAATCCGGTTGCACCATCTCTAACTTAAACGTAGAAGGGGATATCACAGCTGTGCATACAGGAACCCAAGAAACAGCCAATTATTTAGTTATAGGAGGCATATTGGCTTACGGTTATCAGGCAGTCATTACTAATTGTACCTTTAAAGGTAGTATCCGTGCTTCATTCACCACCGATACAGACGGCACATCCATCGTTGGAGGGATATGCGGTACGATACTAGGTACAATCAATCAATGTACGGTGAATATTCCAGCTTCGTCGGAATTTATAGTCAACGGGGCCACTCCTCAAGTAGGTGCCATTGCCGGATATGGAAACAGCGGTTATATTACGTATTGTAAGGCAGTAGTTGACGGTTCGATCCTGGCAGAATCTAAACCAATTGATGACTCACGTGAATATGGAAGTGCAAGAGCACATGCCGGAGGTATATGTGGTGCTTCAAGCGGCTCAAGCATAGGTGCCTGCGATGTCACAATCAACGGAAGTATACATGCCAAAAGTAAAAAGTCATCCGAAGAAGGCTCCATCAGTACATCGGCTGCTGTGGGAGGAGTTTCCGGTAGTTATGCAGCCGATATGTTCGGCAATTGCAACATTCTCATTAAAGGAAGCTTAAAAGCAGAAGCCGACAATTCGGTAGATGTCGGCGGGGCCATTGGTTCACAAGTCAGAGCAGGCTACGGATGCAGTGCATTACATGTAACTATTTTGGGTGAAATAGCAGGAACATGTAGCAGCAGCGGATCTAGTTCGGATGCAACGTATGTAGGAGGCGTATATGGTACGGGGAGTTTCCAAATGGGAGGAATCTCAGACTCTGACGTAACTCTCAAAGGTAAAATTACGGCAGAACATCCCCAAATAGCGATGGCAGGTGGCATTGCAGGCAGTACATCCACCTTAACCCGTTGCTGGACAAACATTGACACGAATGCCCTCTTATCAGTAAAAGGAGGTACAGCAGGAGCTTCTTGTGGAGGTATAACGGCAAATTTACTGAGCGGAGGTATTTATGGCTGCTACACAGTCTGCAGAGGAACAATGCAGGCAACATCCGAAACGGCAAGTGGAAGAAACAGCATAAATATAGGTGGTATTGCCGGAGCTGCCAGTGGTACTATGAGGGCACGTAAAATACTAACCGGATGCTACTCTCTCATTGAAGGCAGTCTGACCGGTAATGGAGAAACAGTATTTGCCGGAGGCATTGTTGGTATGAGTAATGCCTATACAAACATGAACTCCACTTACTGGTGGAGTGCTTCCGATGCAATAAAAGGACATTCCGGCATAATAGGAGAATCGGATGTATTTAAGATGCAGGATTCCAGTCAAGCCAGCCTTGAGGAAGCAGCCCAAGAAATGAATATCGCATTAAAAGACTCCGGATACGGATACTTCTTCTACCGCGAAAAAGACAAGTGTCTGAACATTACGACAACACTACCATAATCATCTCTCTTTTAAGTTACCCCTGCCACCCTTGACCTCCTTTATAGAGATAAAGTATCAAGGGTGGTTTATTTTTTCTCGCCTCAAAGTTTCTACAAGGAAAATAATCTTATATCTTTGTATCAACATATTTTAAATGACTACATTATGGCGAAAAAGAAAGAAAAGAAAGAGAAAAAGGCCGGCAAAAGAATGAATAAGAAAGAGCTGGCAGCGTTATTGATTAACTTTTTCCATGCCAAACCAAGCGAGACGCTTAGTATGAAATACATTTTCTCGGAATTGCATCTCACTACTCATCCGCAGAAAATGCTATGCGTTGATATATTACATGACCTTTTAGATGACGACTATATTTCTGAAATTGAAAAAGGAAAGTTCCGGCTGAACAATCACGGAACGGAAATGACGGGTACTTTCCAGCGCAAGAGCAATGGGAAGAACTCCTTCATTCCCGAAGGTGGAGGCGAGCCGATCTTTGTTGCCGAACGAAATTCGGCACATGCGATGAACAATGACAAAGTAAAAATCACCTTCTATGCCAAAAGAAAAAATAAAGACGCAGAAGGAGAAGTAATAGAAATACTGGAACGTGCCAATGATACATTTGTCGGTACTCTGGAAGTAGCCAAATCATACGCCTTCTTAGTCACAGAGAACCGTACGCTTGCCAACGACATCTTCATCCCGAAAGAAAAGCTGAAAGGCGGAAAAACCGGAGACAAGGCAATCGTAAAAGTAACCGAATGGCCGGATAAGGCAAAGAATCCTATCGGACAAGTGATCGATATTCTGGGTAAAGCAGGAGATAATACGACAGAGATGCACGCTATCCTTGCCGAATTCGGCTTGCCCTATGTATACCCGAAAGCGGTAGAGACTGCCGCCGATAAAATTCCTGCAGAAATTACTCCGGAAGAAATAGCCAGACGCGAAGACTTCCGTAAGGTAACGACTTTCACCATTGACCCGAAAGATGCCAAAGATTTTGATGACGCACTTTCTATCCGTCCCATAAAAGACGGTTTGTGGGAAGTGGGTGTACACATCGCCGACGTGACACATTACGTAAAAGAAGGAGGCATCATCGACAAGGAAGCAGAGAAGCGGGCGACTTCCGTTTATCTGGTAGACCGGACCATCCCCATGCTTCCCGAACGGCTATGTAACTTCATCTGTTCCTTGCGTCCGAATGAAGAAAAACTGGCATTCTCCGTCATCTTCGACATCACGGAGAAAGGAGAAGTCAAAGATTCACGTATCGTACACACTGTCATCAACTCCGACCGCCGTTTCACCTACGAAGAAGCGCAACAGATTATCGAAACCAAGGCCGGCGACTTCAAGGAAGAAGTACTGATGCTGGATACGATAGCCAAAGCACTGCGTGAGAAACGTTTTGCGGCAGGAGCCATCAACTTCGACCGCTATGAAGTGAAGTTTGAAATTGACGAGAAGGGAAAACCCATCAGCGTTTACTTTAAAGAGTCCAAAGACGCCAATAAGCTGGTAGAAGAATTCATGCTGCTCGCTAACAGGACGGTGGCGGAAAAGGTGGGACGCGTACCCAAGAATAAGAAACCGAAAGTACTTCCTTACCGTATCCACGATCTGCCCGATCCGGAGAAACTGGAGAACTTGTCACAGTTCATCGCCCGCTTCGGCTACAAAGTGCGTACAAGCGGAACAAAAACAGACATATCAAAGTCTATCAACCATTTGCTGGATGATATTCACGGAAAGAAGGAAGAGAATCTCATTGAAACCGTATCCATCCGTGCCATGCAGAAAGCGCGTTATTCTACGCACAACATCGGACACTACGGACTGGCATTCGATTATTATACCCACTTTACTTCGCCGATCCGTCGTTTTCCGGATATGATGGTACATCGTCTGGTAACGAAGTACATGGACGGAGGGCGAAGCGTATCCGAAACAAAATATGAGGATCTCTGCGACCACAGTTCGAACATGGAGCAAATTGCCGCCAATGCCGAACGTGCTTCCATCAAATACAAACAGGTAGAATTCATGAGCGAGCGACTCGGACAGATTTATGACGGAGTAATCTCGGGTGTGACGGAATGGGGGCTTTACGTTGAACTCAATGAAAACAAATGCGAAGGTATGGTTCCGATCCGTGACCTGGATGACGACTATTATGAATTTGACGAAAAGAACTATTGTCTCCGCGGACGCCGCAAAAACAAGATATACAGTTTAGGAGATGCTATCACGATCCGTGTGGCACGTGCCAATCTGGAAAAGAAGCAGTTAGACTTTGCGCTTATTGAGAAATAGAAGTAAATGCAATAAGTATATACTTAAAACTGATTGATAGTATTACTCATCTTATGCCACCCTATTGGCACGGTTGTGCCACCGCATTGGCACAACTGTGCCATGCCTTTGGCACAACCGTGCCAGTAGGGTGGCACAAACAAAGAACTGATTCTCTCCCTATCATCCCATTATAGTGCTATAAATCAGGGAGACACACTTAACTTTAGAAAACCGACATTGAAAATGAAAACAATCGTTATCGAAGACAAGCAACGAATCGAATCCATTATTCTTCAGGCGGATGCCTGCTTTGTAGGCATGGTAGACTTAGAAGGCAATCCATACGTAGTTCCCATGAACTTCGGCTATGAAAACGATATCCTTTACCTCCATTCCGGTCCCGAAGGCGGGAAAATAGAAATGCTGCAACGCAATAACAACGTGTGTATCACGTTCAGCCTCGGCCATAAACTCGTTTATCAGCATAAACAAGTAGCCTGCAGCTATAGCATGCGCTCTGAAAGTGCCATGTGTCGTGGCAAAGTAGAATTCATAGAGGATATGGAAGAGAAACGCCGTGCACTGGACATTATCATGCGCCATTACACGAAGGATCAGTTCGGCTACTCCGATCCTGCCGTACGGAATGTCAAAGTATGGAAAGTACCTGTAGACCAGATGACAGGAAAAGTTTTCGGTCTGCGGGCAGATGAAAAACCATAAGAAGAAATGGTAGCGTAAAGAACAGCCATGAGCAGTGATAATGGTTTGTGAAGCAAACATGACCGAGCATCTCTATAAATTTTTATCCGCAGATTATGCCGCTCCCTATATTAGGAAGGTAGTATAACCTGCGGATAAAATATTATTCCTTGTTTACAATACCTTGTATCTCCTTCAGAGTAAGATTTCCGGTAATGATAATTACTGTAAATTCATTCTTCTCACCAGTCATCAGAACAAATTCTTTCTTCTTGTTTTTATCCTGCTTCAGATAAATCGTAGTCTTTTCTCCTTTATCTTTGATACGCATCAGTTCTTCATAACCGTTCTTAGAATTAATAAATGCGAACTCTTTCTTCATCTTGTCAATGATAGCAGGCTTGTCACAACTCAGAATTCGTATGTTATCCAGTTTTGAAGCTATACTGCCAATATTCACACCTTCCGTCTGCATATCGGGCATCAGGCTGAGCATCGCTTTGGAGATATAAACTGAAGTAACTTCTTCCATGTCTGCAAACTTATCAAAGCGACTGTCCTGCGCATACATAAATAGTGAGCACAAAGAAAATAACAGGATAATAATATACGTACGTTTCATTGTTTTGTATTATTTATTCGGTTTAATTGTTCATAAACATTCTCTCTGATCTTGCCAGTGGCTTCCTGTACCGTTTCCACTTCCTCCATCCCTTTGTTCAACCGTGAAGACAACATAACCAACGCCTTTTGTGCCTGCATATAGGCTTCTTCGGGAGTAGCGCACGTATCCTTCGGAGCAGAAGGCTTGTACAGATACATTCCTACTGAAAACAAAAGAAGCAGACTGGCAGCTATGCTTCCTAACCATTGCAGGCGGATGATACGTGTACGCTTTTTTACTTTCAACGCTCGCTTCTCACTCATATCCCACGCATCTATCATGTCATTCAGCCTTTCTTCCAGCCCGACAGGAATTTCGGGTTCAGGACAGGCAGCCAACTGCAGGAAAAGTTCCTTCTCGGCAAGCAAATCTTCAGAAACTTCCTCTTCCATAAAGAAACGTTTGAGTTCCTTTTCTTCAGCCTCACTAGTTACACCCTCGTAATACCGTGTCAGCAAATCTTCTATATCATCTGGTTTCATACTCAACTATTGCGTTAAATTGTTCACGTATCTTTTTGCGGGCCCGACTCAACAATACTCGTATATTGACAGCATTCAGTCCCGTGGCTTGTTCTATTTCTTCGAAGGAACAGTCATTCACATCCCGCAGTATCATCACATGCTTTTGCTGCCGGGGGAGCTGACTGATAAGACGCTGTACCTGATTTACTTCATCCCGCCATTCCATTTCGCTGATAATATTGAAGTCTGCCGAGATATTCAGTTCTTCGGGGGCACGTCCGTCCTCATCCAACTGGTTACGACGCAGTGCATCGTAGCACAAATTCTTGATAAGAGTGACGCTGTAAGCTTCGGCATTCAGGACACCGTTCAGTTGACCGCGCTTATTCCACAATTTCAGATATGCTTCCTGCACCATATCCTCAGCATCCTGGGCGTTCCCCATTAGCTGAAAAGCTACCCGAAAGAGCTTCCGGTGGCAGGGCAGAAATTGTTGTTTAAAATCAGTGACGTCCATTCTTCTTTCCAGTTTCCATACTTACCAGTTTATCAATATCATCTTTGACAAATTTACCATTTATCTGTATCAATGTACAGCTATCGTTTCCGGAGCAGACAACTAATAATTCGCGAATAGCATCCTTTCTGATTTTCATCAGTATGTGCACCTTCTCTCCTCCATCGTTGATGCGCATCAGTTCTTCATAGCCTTTCCGGTTCAACTTGCTTACTTTACTGCTGAAACGTTTTTTCACGCTTGCCGAACAATCTCCCAAGTCCATGACTTTCATCGATTTCACTTTTCTTATGATTTCACTTCCCTCTTCATGTTTGCAGAACATCTTTCCGAGAGACATCATAAAAGGAGATACTTTCACATAGTCGACATTCTGTTCGCATTCAAACTCATCGAAAAGACTGTCTATGCTTTGCCCATATCCAATATGGCAAACTAAAAGCAGCAATAGGGTAAATAAAAACTTTCTCATTGTTCCTTCTTTATTATTTAAATTAAAGTCGTTATTGAAGCGCTTCAATTAAATAGACGGGAACAACGAGAAAGTTGTTACAACAAAAATAAAAAAATCTTTTTATTACAGAGGATACTCCTCGAAAGCGTACAGGATAGTAGATAAATAGCGTTCGCCTGTATCGGGCAGCAATACTACAATCATCTTCCCCTCATTCTCCGGACGCTTCGCCACCTGAGTAGCGGCATATACGGCGGCTCCCGAAGATATTCCGACCAGTAAGCCTTCTTTCTTTGCCAGTTCGCGGCTGGTACGAATGGCATCGTCATTCTGTATCTGGATAATTTCATCTACTACAGAAGCCTTGTACGTCTTCGGGACGAATCCGGCTCCGATACCCTGAATCTTATGAGGACCGGGCTTCCCACCGGACAGTACCGGAGAGTCTGCAGGCTCAACGGCTACAATCTTCACACTGGGATCACGCATCTTCAATGCTTCACCCACACCACTAACGGTCCCGCCTGTACCTACACCGGCTACGAAGATATCGACTTTCCCCTCGGTATCTCTCCATATTTCCAGTCCGGTAGTGCGTAGATGCATAGCGGGGTTAGCGGGATTCTCAAATTGTTGCAGGATGACAGATCCGGAGGTGGCAGCTTTCAATTCCTCGGCTTTGGCAATCGCCCCCTTCATGCCGTCGGCACCGGGAGTAAGAACCAGTTCCGCTCCCAGAGCTTTCAAAAGGTTACGACGCTCCACACTCATGGTATCGGGCATAGTCAAAATCAGCTTATACCCTTTTACGGCTGCAACAAATGCCAATCCCACTCCGGTATTTCCACTTGTCGGCTCGATAATGGTAGATCCCGGCTGCAATACTCCTTTGGTTTCCGCATCCTCTACCATAGCCAGGGCGATACGGTCTTTCACGCTTCCCGCAGGGTTGAATGATTCAATCTTCACTATCAGGCGAGCTTTCAGATCATTACTCTTATTATAATTACTTAGTTCCAGCAACGGAGTGTTACCTACTAAATCCGTCAACTTCTTTGCAATCTTTTCCATATATATCTGCTTTTAAATTCCTTTGTTTTAAGATATTACAAAGATAAGGGAGATTCTGTTCAGAGAAAATACCACATATGTGGTAATTTCGTACCACACATGTCTGACTCTCTGCCAAGATATCAGGATAAGAAATCGGATCTCATAGGGCTGAATGTATCAATCAGTACACCTGCTTCCAAGCAGACGCATCCATGAGGCTGGTCGGGTTCCACATAGTAGCCATCGCCTGTGGAGAGAATTTCTTTCCGATCGCCAATGGCCAGTTCGAACTTGCCGCTTGCCACATAAGTAGCCTGACTATGATAATGTTGGTGCATAGCGCCAACGGCACCTTTCTCAAACTCCACCTTCACCATCATCAACTGTCCGTCATATCCCATCATCTGGCGGCGGATGCCCGGAGCCGGATTTTCCCATTCCAGTTCTTTCTCAAACTGGAAAGCTTCGCTATGTGTTCTCATGTTCCAATCTATTATTGTTTATTACTGAGAAGCAAAGATAGCTTTTGTCTCTTTAATTACAAGCTTTGTCCATTCACTATTTACCAGATAGATTTCACCGAGAATACTTCGAGGTTCTTGACTTCGATACGATTTCCCCAGAAATGGAAACCTTCTTTATTGTTCCTGTCCGGACGGCGTTCCATAGAGTAAGAATACAGCCCACCGTCTATAAAGACTTCGATTGTGGTACGGTCTATGTAAATATCGGCAGTCAGTTCCATGCTGGTCGGGTCTTGCGGAGAGTAGAAATGGCCGTTCAGCGTATTGGAGTTCATGTCGTAGCCAATCATTCGCTGTCCGAACAAGTTAAAGCCCGCATCGGTGGCGTGAGACAGCTTGATAGTTGTCTTGATGCGAAGACAATCGGCATCATAAAATTCTTTCAGGTTGCGGTTTGCCTCGTCCGAAGTCAGAGATTTCCATGAATGGACAGGAGTGAATAAAGATTCGGTTTCTCTTACCGGCACACTGACAAGGCGGATACCGTCTTTAGTGGTACGTAAAGTCAATTCCGTGGGAAGCATCATCATTCCATTGAAAGGCATTCCCGGATGAGAAACTCTTCCCCAGCCTATCTGAATGCGTCTGCCGTCGCTTGCCGGAATATTGTTATAGGTTTGGGCTGCATAGATACTTCCGGTGGTATAGCAGTATTTTCCTGCTTCGGGCGTAAATACTTTACCGTCGAAAGAACCCAGCATATAAGTACCGGTGGCACCGTACATCACCCACTTCGTGTGGTTCTTGTCACCATCAACCGGCAATTCGAACAACTCGGGGCATTCCCAGAAACCTGTAACATGACTTTCGTATTTCCAGTCTTTAAGATTGGCAGATGTATAAATAGAGTGTCCGTCACGTTCGTTCAGCACCATCACCCAATGTTTGGAAGGAGCATACCAGAACACTTTAGGGTCACGTGTATCCTGAGAGTTCCATTTCTCCTTGGAGTTAATTACCGGATTCTTATCGTACTTCGTGAATGTACGTCCTTTGTCCAGACTGTATGCTATTCCCTGCACTTGTCTGTCACTGCTGGCAGCCGTGAAGGCAGCAACCATGGCGGGAGTCTTGCCTTTATTGAATCCTGCGGTATTATCATAGTCGATTACTGCCGAACCGGAGAACATTGTTCCCAAATGGTCGGGATACAAAGCGTCCGGCAATTCGGTCCAATGTATCAGGTCCTTGCTGACTGCATGGCCCCAGTGCATGTTCTCCCAGTCTCTTTCGAAAGGATTATGCTGGTAGAACAAGTGATACTCACCTTCATAATAAATCAGTCCATTAGGGTCATTGATCCAACCTCTCCGGGTAGTAAAGTGGAACTGCGGACGATTCTTTTCCTTATACAGACTATCCTGTCCTGCGATTTCATCCGACTGGTATATCTGGCTGAGTCCTTTTTCATTGCCCTCGTAGGTTATCTTGATTGTTTTTCCTTTGAAGGCCGATACATCTTTGAATACCCAATACTCGGCTTTATCCGGCGCCAGACGAATAACGACGGACAAATCCGGCTTGCCGTTTACTTCAAAAGTCATTTTCGCCCTATTTTCGGCATGAGAAACAGGGAAGTTCAGATACTTCTTCGTTACTTTAAAAGATACATCTCCTGCCATTGCCAGCAGATGAGAAGAAACAAGAATAAAAAGAGTCAGTGTGATTCTGCTGTTTAATGTCTTCATAGCAATAATCATTTATTATTAGTAGTTAGTAGTTTATAAAATCGGAGTAAATGTAGGCAATCCCTCCTATTCTGAATATAATAAATGATTCATAGCCTATGAAAAATGTAACATGTACCGGATATTTTCCTTCTATGACCTGCTCTTTGCATAACCGGAGACATCTTATTTAAACCTCTTCACATAATTAACAATCAGATAGCAGGCAGGGCCGAGTACCTGTCCGTGGTCGAATCCCTGAAGCTCGTACAGGGTGACTTTCTGATTGCCTATATTCTTCAGTACGGATGCCAGCAGTGCATTCTCTTCGTACCGGTCTGCCATTTCCAGATTCTTGTCTCCCGTTATCAGCACAACCGGAGCCGTATCTTTACGGGCTTTATTTACCGGTGCAAATTCATCAATAATCGGGATTCCATTCGGCAGTCCGCGCTCTTTACGGATTGTAAAATGAGTGACTGTCTGCCCGCTCACCGGAAGATAAGCGGCTACACTGTCCGCATCTGCTCCGTATGCAGCCATATATTTCTTATCCATTGCCAGAATCAGCGTAAGATAACCTCCCGCCGAATGACCGGAAACAAAGATACGGTCCTTGCGGCCTCCGTACTTCTCGATATTCTTAAATGTCCACGCCACAGCTTCGGCAGCATCTTCTATATAAGCCGGATTCTTAGCTCTCGGACTCAGACGATAATTGACCGCTACTACCGCGAAGCCCTGATCTGTCAATTCTTTGGGCACAAACTTGCTTCCGCCTTCCATACCACCACCGTGAAACCATACGATGGTTGAAAAATCCTTCTTATTTTCGGGATAATAGATGTCCAGTTTGCAACGTTCCAGACGGTAAGCATCCGTTTCGGAACCAGATACATAAGCAATGTCCTTGTCGGTACGATAAGTATTCTGCGCCTGAACAAGGCAAGCACAAAGTAAGAAGAGAAGGAGAAAACAATTCTTTTTCATGGTTTTATTTATTTCAGTGTTTCAGTATTCTTTTCCAATAGGTGATATCCGGCAAATGCACTGCACCAGATGTTCCTTTATGGAATGCAATATTACGAATTTTTGATAAGAATAGAAAAAGAAATACTCACTTCAAGCGGAAACAGATCTCTCCCCAAACATACACAACTGATTCTCAATATATTAATAACGGAAATTTGAGGCATTAATATCCGTCGTCTCAGGTATTAATGTTTGTCGCTTCAGATATTAATACCTGTCATGTCAGACGTTAACAGCTGACAATATCAAGTATTAACGCCTGACAACCCGTCTATTGCAGATGAAAAACGCAGGTTCAAAGATACTTTATTCTTATATTTGCAATATTTCCACATAGCTTTTTAGTGGTAAAGAATCTCTTGAGAGTCTTATATAAATGTAACCATGATAAAAATAAACTGCAATGAAAAAACTATTACTTTACCTTTTCCTGATTACAGCAGGGCTCATCTCCACCGTACAAGTGTCCGCCCAAAAAGAGATTGCTCCGGGAGTTATCAAACTGCAAAAGGGAGAGATTGATACTTTCACCCCCTATTCCCTGTTTGGTGGCAAGCCTGTCATAGAAGCAATGAAGGCACTTCCTGCAGCCAAGTTGCCTTTTGATGCCGAAGACGTGCAGATAAAGATAACCGACCGGGGATGCCTGATTGAAGTTCCCCTGGAAGACAATGAACAAATCTACGGTTTCGGACTTCAATTCGAAACTTTCGGTCAGCGCGGTCTGCGCAAACGTCCGATAGTAAATGACAATCCACTGAACGGACTCGGATACACGCATGCCCCGCAGACATTTTATGTCTCTACCAAAGGATACGGCATTCTGGTCAACACAGCACGGTATACTACTTTTCTGTGCGGTTCCAACCAGAAAACCGAACACAGTCGTCAGCAAAGAATAGAAGAAAGAAAGCATATCGCTACCACTACGGAAGACCTGTATAAGA
>NZ_KV804412.1:46336-177810 GCF_001811315.1 Bacteroides sp. HMSC067B03
TATAAGAACAGGAGCAACGGAAACAAAATATTTATCGATGTCCCCGGTGCAAAAGGTATCGAAGTATTCGTCATCACCGGACCGGAAGTGCTGGACGTAGTGAAGAGATACAATCTTCTCTCCGGCGGAGGATGTCTCCCTCCGATGTGGGGACTCGGATTCAAATACCGTGTGAAAGGAGATGCTACGCAGGACTCCGTGATGCGTTTTGCCGATTACTTCCGCAACAACAATATCCCGTGTGACGTATTAGGACTCGAACCGGGATGGCAGACAGCCACTTATTCCTGCTCTTACATCTGGAGCAAAGACCGATTCCCGCAGCACAAAGAAATGCTGACCCGGCTCCAAGAGAAAGGATACAAGGTCAACCTGTGGGAACACGCCTACGTACACCCCAGCTCCCCCATCCGGAAGGCACTGGAACCTTACTCAGGCGACTTCCTCGTATGGAACGGACTGGTACCTGACTTTATCAAACCGGAGGCACACAAGATATTCACCGACTACCACCGCACACTGATAGATGAAGGTATCTCCGGCTTCAAACTGGACGAATGTGACAACTCGAATATCTCATTCGCCTCTGCCACATGGTGCTTCCCGGATTTGGCGCAATTCCCTTCGGGTATCGACGGTGAACAGATGCACCAGGTATTCGGTTCTCTCTACGTAAACGCGATGGACAGCATCTACCGTGCCAAGAACACCCGTACTTATCAGGATTACCGTTCGTCCGGCATGTTTATGTCTTCACGCAGCGCCGTGCTCTACAGTGACACATACGATCCCAAAGAATACATTCAGGCACTCTGCAACTCCGCATTCGGAGGGCTGTTGTGGTGTCCCGAAGTACGCGAAGCTCACTCTGCCGAAGATTTCTTCCATCGCCTGCAAACGGTGATTCTTTCTCCACAAGCAATGGTGAACGCATGGTATCTGCAATATGCCCCCTGGCTGCAATTCGACCGTGGAAAGAACGAACGGGGCGAGTTCCTGCCGGAAGCAAAGCAATATGAGGAATATGCCCGCACGCTGATCAACCTGCGCATGGAGTTGATTCCTTATCTTTATGCAGCTTTCCACACATACCAGCAAGAAGGAACGCCTCCTTTCCGCCCGCTGCTGATGGATTTCCCGAAGGATGAACGCCTGCGCACGATCAGCGACCAATACATGATCGGCGACGGACTGATGGCGGCTCCCCTGTATGAGAATAAGAAAGCACGGAAAGTCTACTTCCCGGAAGGAACCTGGTATAACTTCAATACCAACGAAAAGTATGAAGGCAACCGTGAATATGAGATTACAACCGAACTCAATCAATTGCCACTCTACGTACGTCAGGGAACACTGTTGCCTCTTGCCGAGCCTGTTCCCTATGTAGATGCACAAACCGTATTCAACCTGAACTGCAAAGTGTATGGTACTCCGACCGCTACCTGCCAGCTTTTCGAGGATGACGGTATAAGCTATGATTTCCAAAAAGGACAGTTCAATCAAGTCACCTTGAATGCGGTTAAAGGAAAGGTAAAGCTGACGAGAACGAAAGGTTGCAAGATCAAGAGATACCAACTCAAAGGCTACGAATTTATCAACTAAGATAAAAGCTACGGTCTACTGAAGTCAGGTCCACTGAAGCAAACTATCGCAAAGAAACAAGCTAGTAATTTCATGATTAGTTTCAACCGTTGAAACACTTAGTTTCATTGCTTGGAACAAAGTGTTTCAAGCAATGAAACTAAGTGTTTCAAGCCGGGAAACAAAAACAAGAGTATCTGCCGTCCTGCAACCAATCACTATAAGCTAACTACTTATGAGCGTTCTGGTACAGACGGCAGATACTTTTTACTTTTACACTTACAAAAAGTGAGCCGAATCCAGACTATATATGCAGGGAAATCTGACTCTCTTCCCCCCGATCCGGCATACGAAGACTGCAAATGCCAGTCTCCTTATCCCAGCTCCACACTAAGCTTTCGGTATCACTATCCATATTCTCTTCCAAACGTTCCGGCTTCACTTTCTTTACTTTCGTACCCTGAACGGTCACTCCTTTGGGAGCTGTCTTCAGATAGATGCGGAAAACAAAGTTCCGGGGACCGGGCACTGTATAGCCTTTCCCTTCACGGGCACCAACCGAAAGATGATAACCGTCCTCATCCGTCCGGAAGCGAACGGGAGTTTTGGCAAATTCATCCCGCTGGTAACCGAGATTTTCTCCTTCATCTTCGTACAAAGTAAACGAAGCCTCTTCTCCCTTTGCCGCCGGGAAAACTTCAAAGATTAAAGGATAGACAGGCTTCTCATGCGTATAGTTCATCACCGGCATAGTCGGGATAACAGAACCTTGCTTTACAAACATCGGAATGCTGGACAACGGAGCCTCTACGGTAGTCCACTGCTCTCCGATGTAAGTCGTCTTCCGGTTGTTATAATCAATCCAGGTACCTTCGGGCAAGTAGACGTTCTTTGTACGCGCCCCTTTCTTCACTACGGGAGCCACCAGCAGTTCCTGTCCAAAAAGGAACTGGGCATCGGTAGAGAAAGTCTCCATGTCCATCGGATACTCCATGAAGAGCGGACGCATGATCGGTAAACCTGTGTCGTGAGCTTCGCGGGCATACGTATAAATATAAGGCAGCAAGCGGTATTTCAGTTCGATGGCTGCCTTTGCGTTCTTTTCCGCTTCCGGTCCGAAGAGCCAGGGTTCTACCGGGTTGTCGCCCTCATGATGAATGCGGCTCAGAGGATTGAATGCGCCGAACTGTATCCAGCGGGTATAAAGTTCCGCCATAGCGGGATAGTCTTCAATGTCTCCGCAATACCCGGTAATGTCACAGGTGGTAAACGGAATTAATCCCAGTCCGGCAGAAAGAATCACCGGAATCTGATTGGCCAGTTGCCCCCATCCCTGCGAAACATCGTCACCATTGCCGCAATCGCCTGTCCAGCCAAACGTATAGCGCTGCAAGCCCGCATAAGCGGCACGGGTCATCTGAAAAACACGACGGTCGGGGTTACGCTTTTCAAATTGTTCTTTCACTACCTTGTCCCAGGTCAGTCCGTAGACGTTATGGATTTCATCGTGCATGCCCAGATGATGTTTCATCACAAGGCGTTCGGTCTGCTCCTCATTGCTCCATGCCGGTTCGCCCATATCCGTCCAGAAGCCGGAGATGCCGTCATCAATAGGCTTCTGCTGATATGCTCCCCACCAGTCGGCTACGGCGGGCAAGGTAAAGTCCACTACTCCGCAGTTGCCTCCCCAGGGCCAGGGCATGTCGTAACTCTTGCCGTCGGTACTGTCTTTCACAAAGTAACCCAGACGGTCGGCTTCTTCCCACTGCTTCTTGTTGGCTTGTGAAATGACCGGGTCTTGTGATACCACGACTTTAAATCCCATTTCTTTCAGGTCGGACAGCATTTTCTTCGGGTCCGTGTAGTTTCCTTTCCGCCACTCGAAGTCCTGCAGATGTTCTGTCCAGCCGATGTCCTGATAGATGATATCGCAAGGGATTCCGCGCTGACGGTATCCTTCGGCTATCTCACGGCTCAGTTTCTCGCTGGTAAGCAGTCCCCGGCACTGAGCAAAGCCCAGTGCCCATTTCGGAGGCATAATGGGTTTGCCCGTCAAGCCGGCATACTGACCGATGATTTCTTTATAATCTTTTCCGAAGATGAAATAATAAATCATTTCGCCATCCGGTGCTTCGAAGCTATAGTAGTCACGGCTCTCGGTACCGAACTTGAACTCTGTCTTATACGTATTATCCAGAAAAATACCATACCGGTAGCTACTCATAAAGAAAGGAATACTTTTGTAGAGCGGGTCTTCCACTACACTGTAGCAGGGCTTGTCGCTGTTCCACATCTTATAAGACTCACCTCTGCGGTCCATCTTCCCCGTTTTCTCTCCGAGTCCGAAGAAGTGCTCGTCTCGGCGGAGTACCTTATATTCCACTTTCTTTGTCCCCTCGTTCACGTGTCCTTTGTCAGCATAGTCGCTGAACAAAAGCTTCTGATACTTATCGAATATCTGCAAACTCAACGGAGACTTATTCACGCGGATACGCAATTTCGCCGTGAAAATCTCGTAGCAGGCTGCCTGCTCATCCACATGTACTGTTCCCACGTCTTCCAGCTCTTCGTTGATCACTGCGAAGGAAGCATTTTTCCGTTGCAGTGTTCCGTCCGGCGAAAACCAGACCTTGACTACCGAAGGGCTGCAAAGCTGCAACTGCAACGCAGCGCTGTCCGCCAGGTGAAAAGTCACCCGGCGCCCTTGCTGTGTAAAAGAGGTGCATGTACGTACCGCATTTTCCGCCCATACCAGCGTTGGAAACATCAGGCACAGTGCCCACACCCAAAACCTGTATCTAATCTTCATACCTGTCATTTTATTCATTCTGTCTCAGCCACCTTATTCAGCTACAATCATGGTCCAATATTTCAGAGAAGGCAAAGTGAAAGAAACGACTCCGTTCTCTTGTGTAAAAGCCAGCTCCTGCAAAGCTCCCCCGTGTACATCCGGCGATGCTACCCACAGCTTGTTCACCTTTGCCGGCAGATTCATCTGCAAAGCCGCTTTCGTAATCAAAGCCGGTTCCGGCATAGTGCCGTCCACGTCTCTCCAGCTCAGGCTGTTCGCTTGCGAGAAGTTAAGGAGATGTATCACCTGCTTGTCGCCCACCTGTTTGGCATAGGTAGTGACCGACCCTTGTTGGGGAGGCCATACATTCAACTTCATTTCGCCGTTGGTACAGTTCATGGTGATGCTGTTCTCTGTTCCTCCGTCGCGAAGCAGATTCTGATACGACGTCAGGAAGTCGTAGTAATGAACCATCGCCGTTTTCAGCTCTTCGCTCATGGTCAGGTTCTCATTCGGGAAATATTCCTTGCACAGCATATGATCGCCTCCTAGTTCGAGGTGCGAACCACCCAAAGCAAACATTACGGCATCCGTCAGCAAGATACCCGGCGTATTAAACTCTCCCCGGTTATCTGCCTTGTTATAATTCATGTAGGCTGCAAAAACCGTATTCAACCGGTAGTTACCATATACTCCATTCTCATAAAGAATAGCTTTCAGATTGGTAAAGTCGGCCTCATCCGCCCATACTTCATTATAGAAGAAATCGACTTTGCCGCTCTCCCCTATCTGGCGGGCACCGTAACGGCTGACTGCGTTCATCACCAGACTCTTGTCCGGATGAACCTGCTTCATCGCTTCTATAAAAGAGGCGTATCCCTCGCGCAGGTTGACAGGAGTACCGCTGTAATCGTAAAGAGTACCGCGTCTTCCCAACTGGTCTATCTGATAACCGTCGAAGGCGAAATTAGCATACACATCGTCATTCCTTTCGGCAAGATATTCCTGCCATTCCTTGTTGGAAGGGTCTACCAGATAGATATTACTTTTCCATCCGCCCGGCAGGTCGTGACTGTCCTTAGTGGTATGAGAAGCATCCTTAAACAAGTACCATTCTTCCTTTACTCCATCCGCGGCAGCATCTTTCAAGGCTCCGAAACAAAGATTGTAGAACATGGATTTCATACCGAAACGGTGTTGTGCTTCAATGTAGTTCTTCACCGAACTTGTATAAACCTCACGGTTAGCAATGTCCATATATACCTCGTCCAACTGCGTGCGTGTGCCGCCCAACGGCCAGTGGTGCTTATTGTGCCAGTCCTGAAACTGCACCCAGTTGATATGGTGACGGTTCAGATATGCCATCTCTTCCTGCGTCTTCGCAGTTGTCTTCTCCTGACTGAAATCAGCGACAAAACCGTAGCGCGGGAAACGTGCCGGGTCACTGGATACATCTACCGCAATCGTGCCGACTATCACATCCGTGCCATTTTCCTGACGGTAAACCTCTGCCATGTATCCTTTGAAATCGGTGGCAGGCGGCTGCCACGTCCAGCCGGTACCGTTTACCGACTCCTCTCCGACCGTTTCACCCGAAAGGCGATAACGTACTTTGGTTCCGGCAGGCAGAGCGTTGTCTGCTGTAAATACCACCTTTTCTCCCGGTTTATAGAAAGCCTTATCCGTCGACAGGCCGACACTTAAGTCCGATGTTACCGGAGTCACTTCGGTCACACTTCCCGAAGCTCCTCCATGCTGCTGGTCCGACTCATGATCATCACTGCAAGCCATGCACAGGAAAGCAGCTGCCAAGTATATTATTTTCTTCATCTTGAATTCTTGTTTTATTGTTTCACAATCGAGATCGTCTCTTTCAACTGGTCAATCGTAATCCGATAAGAACCAGCTTCCTGAATATTCCACTTATTATCCAGACCACCCAAGTCCGCATCCGGATACATGCTGCTCAACTCTGCGTCAGACTTGGTGACGAACAAGGCTGTTTCCACCTCACCCGTCGGAGTCTTGCCATTCTTATCCGCCATAAACCAGTCTCCGCCCCAGTCGGACTGCTTATCGCATGAAATCTTCATCTCACCGGCTTTCAGCGTACCGCTCCATGTGAAGACGTAAGGACTGTCGGCACTCTTCGTCATCGGGGTAGCATTGTCCAGGCTCCATCCGTTCGGAGTTGCCTCACCTACCAGATACAGTCCTTCGTAAGGAGTGAACGGACGCATCAGCATCTTTTCTTTTCCTTTGCCTGTGTAGAACAGTACTTTATAAGGTTTGCCGCATTCGGTTTCCTTCATTTGCCATTTATTATCCTCGCCTCCGAGTACTACGGATGTCGAAGTGTACGGAGCATTTGCTGTAGCAGGATGAAAGAAGGCATCCGACTGGCCGAAGTCTGCCACAGAAGCGAATTTAAATTCTCCGTCTGCTTTCCAGGGGATGACAGCTCCATAATGGAACAAATCCATCTGAACGGCATCTTTGGACAGTGCTTCAAATCCCCAGCCATTGTCACCGGTAAACGAGCCGACAATGAAAAATTCTTCAAATCTCCAGCCGATGGCTTCCGTTTCGGTAAGAGTCAGCGACAAGTCGAGCAGGTCTACTTTTACAATGTACGTTCCTTCTTCACTCATTGTGAACGGTTCGTCCGGCTGGTCGCCTGATGTGCGGTAGGTTAGTTTGAGCGCTTCTCCGGCACTGGCGTCACGGTTGTATGACGGCAGGAAGTCTCCCAAAGTCGTTATAAACTTAAACGATCCGGCTGTCAGTTTTCCGGTCCACGTAAACTGTCCGTTGTCCGTACGCTCCATTGCCGTCGCTTCGTCGGCACTCCATCCTTTCGGAGTAGCGTCGCCAATCAAGTAAAGTGTGGTAGTAACCGGCTGGTAAGTAGTCACCGTGAAGGCAGCCGTTGCACTCTGCTTCTGATCTTCCATTCCGGCAACGACAGCTGTGATACGTGCTTCCAGCTCTGCTTTCACTGCATAGCCGATACCAAGCTGCGTATTCAGAAACTGGTTAAGTTCTTCTACTTTCTTTGTCCACTGGTACGTTCCTGTGCCCAAATCTACTGAGTAAGCATTGGCAAAGTCTGTTCCTGCCTCAGCCAGTTCCAGCGTATAAGAGATGCGGTTATCGCTTCCGTAATTCGTTCCGGTAGTCCACGAAAGGGCAAGCGCTTCCTGACTATGGTTCTTCTCGTTCAACACCAGCTCCTGCTGATTCACCGAAAGGGTAAGGGTATCATGTCCTTTATCTGTCTCCATATAATCCTCGGCACAGGCAACCATGGTTCCGCCGATGAAAAGAGAGCATAACAACTGATATATATATTTCTTCATCATATTATTGATCTAAATGAATGATTATAAAACAGATTAATAACCGGGATTCTGAGTCATCAGATGATTGGAGTCCATCTCTGTCTGCGGAATAGGCAGCAGGAGGCGTTCTTTGGTCACATTATTCTTACCGATGGATTTCAGGAATGTCAGCGCATAGTTTCCATTATCAATACGGATCATATCAAACCAGCGGTGTCCTTCAAAAGCTAGCTCCATCCGGCGCTCATGAATAATCTTCTCCCTCATTTCGGTCTGGGTCAGGGTAGTCGGCACATCTGCCAGCCCGGCACGCTGACGAACGATGTTCAGAGGTCCGGCAGCCAGTTCGGGATGTCCCTGTTCGTTCAATGCTTCCGCTTTCTTCAGCAGGACATCCGCATAGCGGTATACTACGAAGTTGTTGGGGTTGGTATTATACTCCGGAGAGACGGTCTTCGACACAAGGAACTTGCGCACATTATAACCTGTATTCGACCAGGAACGTCTGTACTCCATGCCGTCAAAAGCGGGACAGCCCTGATACAATACAGTTATGTCTTTCCGTAAATCACCGTCTTCGTATTGCTTGAAGAACTCTTCTGTAGGCAGGTTCCATCCATAAGCACCGGCTACCAGACTTGAATTACGAGGTCCCATGAAAGTCGACAGCCAGGATGACTGGTTATCACCGCCCCAGAAGTCATATTCCGTGCTTCCGGAGTATTGTACTTCGAAAAGGGATTCCGCACCATTGTTGATGGTAGCATCGAAGTTATCGGCATAATTGCATTGAGTCAGATCATATCCCATCGCGGCAATGTCATTGCATAGAGTCACGACTTCATCATAGTATTCGCGATGGTTAGGAGCAAGTGTCAGGTAAATATCCGCCAGCATGGCCATTGCGGCTTCTTTGCAGGCACGTCCTCTGTCGCTGTCTCCATAACTGCTCTTCGGAGGAAGCATCGCCACTGCATTCTTACAGTCGGAAAGAATCTGGGCATATACCTCATCTACCGTATTACGGGCAATATCCGTAGATTCTCCCGGTTCAAACGGTTGCAGGCGCAAAGGTACACCTCCATACAGACGCACCAGAATATAATAATAATGTGCACGCAGGAAATACGCTTCACCCATGCAACGGGTCTTTATCTCATCAGAGACAGCAGCCGAAGGCAGATTGGAAAGTACGATGTTGCAACGTCCGATACCTACCCACGGAGAGCGCCATACGTACAAGGCAAAGCCATTATCGCTCTGGGCTATGAAGTTGGAAGCCTGAACAGTTTCCAGTCCGTCGGTTCCCCCTCCGGCACCTACCTCACTGTTGCCCGCAATGATATCGAGGCTCCATATACGCTGGTTGTACATATTGGACGACTGGAGAGTCTTATAGCAGGCAGTGGTCAGTGCCACAGCAATCTCGTTCGTTACTTCCGATTCGGGATCGACTCCATATTTAGGATATTTATCTAAGAAATCGTTGCATGATGTCAATGCCAGCATGGCAAACATCATCACCAAAGTTGTTATCTTTTTCATATTCTTCCTCCTGATTTAAAAGTTAAAGTTCAAACCCATGCTGAATGTACGTGAAATCGGGTAGCGGCTGCTGTCGATACCATTGACGTCAACTTCCGGGTCGAAGCCGGAATATCCGGTAATAGTGGCCACATTCTCGCAAGAGAAGGAGATGCGGGCATTTTCCAGCTGAATCTTTTGCATCCACTTTTTGGGCAGTGTATACGAAAGTGTAATGTTCTTCAGACGGAGGTATGAACCGTTTTCTACAAATCTGTCGGATACACGGCAGTTCTGATTCGGGTCTCCCCAGATAGCGCGGGGCATGGAGTTGCTAGTTCCTTCGCCTGTCCAGCGGTTCAATACGGCTGTGGTCTGGTTGTAAGCGGCTGCCATTCCTTCGTTGTCTACATTGTTGGCATTATAAATTTTATTACCCGATACACCTTGCAGGAAAACAGAGAGTTCCCATCCCTTATAAGAAAAATTGTTGGTCAGAGAGAAGAACCAGTTCGGGTTCGGATTGCCGATTACGGTACGGTCTTCATCGTTGATGACTCCGTCGTTATTCAAGTCCCGGAAACGGATATCACCCGGAGCGGCTCCCGGCTGGGTAGCGTGGCGGTTTACCTCATCCCAGTTCTGGAAAAGCCCGTCAGTCACATATCCATAGAATACATTAATCGGATAACCGGCTCTGAGCATAGTCACGTAGGAGTTGCCCATCTGATTGATAAACATCGGGGTCTCACTGTTCAAGTCCAGAATTTCGTTCTTGTTATAGGTAGCCGTCAAAGCAGATTCCCAAGAGAAAAGACCTTTCATATTGATGGTACGCAGGGTCATTTCCACTCCCTTATTACGCATCTTGCCGGCATTAGTGAAGGTTTCGGTAGTATCTTCAAAGCCGGAAGTGATAGGAATGGAAGCTTTCACCAACATATCGGTTGTCTTCTTGATATATGCATCCAGCGAAAGGTTGACACGTGAGTTGAACAGGCTCATATCTACACCGAAGTTGGTCTGGCGCACTTCTTCCCAATGAATATTCGGATTGGAAAGGGTGGTCGATACCAAAGCGGTAGAATTATTGTTGCCGAAAGGATAGACTCCCGTATTATAGGAAGCAACAAAACCGTAGTTACCGATTTCCTGATTACCGGTCACACCGTATCCGATGCGTAGTTTGAGATCGTTCATCAGGAAGTTGTTGTCTTTCGGAAACCAGTCTTCCTGAGAAATGCGCCATGCCAGAGAGACGGAAGGGAAAGTTCCCCAACGGTTGTTCTTGCCGAAACGGGAAGAACCGTCACGACGTACAGTGGCTGTGAGCAGGTATTTATCTTCGTAAGAATAGTTGAGACGTGCCATCAGAGAAAGCAGTGCCCAGTCACTCTGGCTACCGCCGAGACTGTACATCTTCTCGCCGTTGTCCATCTCGTGGATATTATCAAACATGAAGATATTCTTTTGAGCATTCAGATAGTCGTAGTTGTTCCATTGAGCAGAAGAACCAGCCATGACACCCACACGATGTTTCCGGGCGAAAGTATGATCGAATACAAAATAATTGTCCCACAAATAGGTGAACGACTTGTTATCGCTTTTATAGCGGGAGGATTCTTCTACCGGGTTCGGTTTCCAGTTATAAGCCGGAGTAAAGTTGTCGGCAAACCAGAATTTGGCATCATAACCGAAGGTACTTTTCAGCTTCAGCCATTTGGTAAAGGTGATCTCTCCGGTAATATTTGCCAGAAAGTTATATCCTTTGGTCTCATTGGTCATCATGTGCAGTGTACCGATCGGGTTGCGAATACTTCCGTACCATTGCGCCTCCTGCCCGGGACCGCTCCAACTGCCGTCTTCATTCTTCACCGGCTGGGTGGGAAGTGCTTTCATTGCATCTCCGATACTGTAAGATCCACCTTCTTTCACATCGGTACTGAACGTCAGGTTAGTCGTGAACTTCAGCCACTTATTGACCTGAGCATCGCTGTTGGCCTGGAAATTGAAACGACGGTAATTAACGCTTTCTACGATACCGGACTGATCGAGGAAACCACCGGATACATAGTAATGAGCCTTCTCCGTACCGCCGGAGTAGCTCACAGAGTAACTTTGTTTCACTCCCGTGCGCAGCATCTCATCCAGCCAGTTCGTTCCTGCTCCCAATAAAGAAGGGTCTGCCCAGTAAGGGTTTGTATTATCATCATTATTAGACAGCATATCATTGCTCAGGGCAGCATATTGAGCGGCATTCAGCATATCGGGCACCTTGGTTGCATTCTGAACCGCCCAGTTTGCATTTACCGTTACCTTTCCCGCACCTTCTGCACCACGTTTGCTGGTAATCATCACTACACCATTTGCACCACGCGAACCGTAGATAGCCGTTGCCGAAGCATCTTTCAATACGTCTACCCGCTCTACATCAGCCATGTTCAGAGAAGACAATCCCAAGTCGGTAGGGATTCCGTCGATGACAATCAAAGGGTTACTGTTATTGATCGTTCCCAAGCCACGGATTTTAATGGTAACATTGTCACCCGGCTTACCGGCATCGATAATCTGTACACCGGATACCTTGCCTTGCATCGCCTGACCGATATTGGCTACCGGAGAGTCTTTGATATCTTTCACCCCGACAGAAGACACGGCACCGGTCAAATCGCTCTTTTTCATTGTTCCGTAACCTATTACAACTACTTCATCCAATACTTCCGTATCTTCCTGCAAAGTTACTTTCAACGAGGTTTTCCCGTTCACCGAAATGGTTTGCGTCTTATAGCCGACAAAAGAGACAGTCAGTGTGCTGTTGGCTGAAACACTTAATGAGAAGTTACCGTCTATATCGGTAATCGTACCATTCGTGGATTTCCCTTCTATCACGCTGGCACCGATAACCGGCTCACCTGCGGCGTCTGCCACATGTCCTTTTACTGTAATCTGTTGTGCAAATGCACTAAGAGATAGGAACAAGCCCCACATTATTAATAAGAGGCGGCGTTCAAAGCCTTTCGACTTCATGCTCTGTTTCATGTACAATAATTTAAAGTTAATATTAGGATTACTATTTGTTCTCGCTGAAACAAAAGTATCCACAATTAAACCCGCTTCTTTTGAGAGATAGCAAAAATATAGTGATTTATACAGTAACATACAGTATAAACCATTAATAATAAGATTATTATAGAATAACAATTATGCTAAAAAAGTAGTGGTTTTCTTACTTTTTCGTCTTACCGGTTTTCACTTTTCCCTTCATTTTCTCTATTCCGGGCGGGCGGCTTTCTCTTCCGTCTCCGCAACCTTCTCTTCTACCTTACCTATTTTCATCACTTTAGCCTCAAACTCATCTCGTTCGCCAAGTGCTTTATTACGGACACGCGTCCGGTAATTGTAGATGGTAGTAACAGAATAACGCAGGAATTGGGCAATCTTCGTACTATCCGTAATCCCCAGCCGGATAAGAGCAAAGATACGAAGCTCGGTATTTAATAGTTCTCCCGCCTTAGGTTGCATCGGCTCAACGAGCAGAGCATTGAATTCTTCCACGAAGTTGGGGAAGAGCTGCAGGAAGGTCATATCGAAATTAGCATAGAACTCTTTCAATTCTTCTTCGAGGAATTGGGAGGATTTGATTGCTTTATAGAGTTCTTCAACCTTACCAGCAGCCGCAATCTTATTCAGAGAGCGACGGTACAAATCCATTTTGTCGAGGTATGTAGAACATTGGTCCATATATCGCCCGATATACTCTTCTTTGATATAGTTCGTTTCTGAAAGCGTATGGTTCATCTCTTTCAGTTGTGAATTGGAGTGATGAAGTTCTTCATTCAGCTCTTGCAACAGTGTATTGGTGTCAAGCACTTCACGACGGGCTGCCGCCACTTTCTTCATCTGTTTATAAACAAAGAAGACAGCTACCAGCAAAAAGATAGAAAGCAAGCTAATACAGATCAGCGATATCTTCATTTCCTGTTGCTGCCGCTTCGCTTTCAGTTGGTAGGCCTGATCGATGATAGGGAACACCTGAGAGATTTCTAATGTACGCAGACGGGCATTGCAAAGAGTAGCATCTTCTAACGAGCACTTCAGATAATTATAAGCGCGGTCTATATCTCCGTCCTCATAGACAAGAGAGGCCAGTTTCCGAAGAGATACATATTCTTTCACCGCCGATTTCAAATCGGCAATAGCCGAAAGAGCCAGATAGTGCTTTTGCCCTTTTTTATCTCCCTTCAGGCGATATCCTTCTGAAAGGGTGTAAGTAATCATAGCTTTGGAGTGTTCATCCATCGAAGGTCTTCCGTAATAATCCATCAGCATACGAATTGCTTCATCATATTGGGCATGGACTATACATTTATCAGCCATGACTAATACGTGCCCCAAAGAATCGGAAGCATTTATCTGCAAAAGAGAGTCCCGATACAGGTCTGTCATCCGGTAATATGCCTTCTTTTCTTTTTCCGTGACGGCATAGTCTCCCATCAGTCCATAGATGGTACGATATAAATGATAGTAATAGGAATACAGATAATCGGGCAATGTCTTCTTGTCTATCTGCCCCAGCTGCTCCAGAGCTTCTTTATACATTCCGGTTGTTCCCATTACCTCTGCCATATTCATCGCGGAATCATCCAGATAATCTTGTTTTCCCATATGAGAAGCCAGATTCTGCTTTTTTTGTGCATATACATAAGAAGAATCCAGATTATAGGCCCGATATTCATCGAAGAGCCTGCCACAAAACCCATAACGCTGTTCATCGGAAGTTGCTTCCGAAAGTAGTTTCTTCAGGTCAGCAATACGAGCTTCCTTCTCTGCTCCGTAAGTCTGGCGGTTCTTAATGATACCATCAATCTGACGAAGCAACGCGTCGGTACTCTTATCATCATTTCTTGCACAAAGCAAACAGGGAAGGACAACTGTCACGAAAATCAAAACAATCTTTCTCATAGTCTATGCATATTATTACTGCAAAGATAAAAGTCTTTCAGAAACCTCAAGCCTTTCTTACAATTATTATGATAAATGAGGCCATTAAAAAACAGACGGAGGATAATTATTATATTTGCAATAATTACATTTCTAATAATGGCCATAAATCTGGTCACACCAGGATAAAACAGATATGAAGTATCCGACAAATTATTAAGAGCCCGGCTATAAAGAAATTATTAACTATCTGATATTTAAAGAATATTTGTAAATAATCTCTTATAAAATCCTCAAAAAAGCGGTTTAAAGTCATTGTATTTAATCGGACTACTCATTGAACTGACTCCCTTTTCCTTTCTCCCGGATTGAGCTATTAGTGGATAACTCCATATATCCGTCCTACCTCTAAACCGTATAAATTGATTTAAATCAAAATCTTTCATGGCGAACTCACCCTGAGATATTTTGTTTTACCTTTGCGCTCCGATAAAAGTCACTTTTAAATAAAGTAAGGTAAAAAAAGTAACAGGTATTAGGTTAAGTTTCGTATGAAGAAGAGTCTTATTGCATTGGCATTCGGTACCCTCGGATTGGGTATCGCAGAGTTTGTGATGATGGGTATACTGCCCAATGTAGCGAGAGATTTACAGATAAGTATCCCTACTGCCGGGCATTTTATTTCCGCCTATGCATTGGGGGTTTGTGTAGGTGCCCCCGTATTAACATTGGCCCGGAAGTATCCATTAAAACATATATTGCTGGTATTAGTCACCCTGATTATGATAGGTAATATCTGTGCAGCCTTATCACCTAGTTACTGGATGCTGCTTATTTCCCGATTCATCTCCGGACTTCCTCATGGAGCCTATTTCGGAGTAGGTTCTATTGTGGCAGAAAGACTTGCCGATAAAGGTAAAAGCTCGGAAGCTGTCTCCATCATGATTGCCGGAATGACCATTGCCAACCTATTCGGTGTACCATTGGGAACTTCTTTAAGCACCATGCTTTCGTGGCGTGCTACCTTCCTGCTGGTAGGTCTTTGGGGAATCGTCATTCTGTATTATATCTGGCGATGGGTTCCTCATGTAGAAGGACTGAAAGATACCGGCTTCAAAGGACAGTTCCGCTTTCTCAAAACTCCGGCTCCTTGGCTGATTCTCGGTGCTACGGCATTGGG
Source organism: Bacteroides sp. HMSC067B03 (assembly GCF_001811315.1). Classification (NCBI taxonomy): domain Bacteria; kingdom Pseudomonadati; phylum Bacteroidota; class Bacteroidia; order Bacteroidales; family Bacteroidaceae; genus Bacteroides; species Bacteroides sp. HMSC067B03. The sequence goes on from NZ_KV804412.1 coordinate 61,695, forward strand.
AAATGGCGGTGTATTCTGCTGGTACAGCTATATTAATCCCATGTTGACAAATGTTTCCGGTTTCTCTGCCGAAAGCATCACCCCTCTGATGATTCTTGCCGGATTCGGTATGGTCATGGGCAATCTGATCAGTGGACGACTCTCTGACCGTTACTCTCCCGGAAAGGTAGGTACTGCTGCACAAGCACTTATCTGTCTGATGCTGCTGCTTATCTTCTTCCTCTCTCCTTACAAATGGGCGGCTGCTCTACTGATGTGCCTCTGTACAGCAGGACTGTTTGCTGTCTCCAGTCCGGAGCAACTATTGATTATCCGGGTAGCTAAAGGTGGAGAGATGTTGGGAGCTGCCTGCGTACAAGTTGCGTTCAATTTGGGAAATGCTATCGGTGCTTATGCAGGAGGACTTGCAGTTAGTGGTGGCTATCGCTATCCTGCCTTGACAGGTGTTCCGTTTGCGCTGATCGGATTTACCTTGTTCCTAATCTTTTATAAGAAGTATCAAGCCAAGTACTAGACTTTACAGCTTCCTAACCCCTTTATCGAATAGATACTGGACCTTCACCTTATCCTTAATCATTTTCGAGTAGAGAGAAAAACCGAAGAATAAGAAGACTAATGGCACCATATTGACGATTCTGCTGACAGATGCATTTTTAAAAACGAGCAAACCAGCCTTCGGGGAAATAAGGCAATGCATGAATATACAGATGATCTGTATATCTGTCCCGTTTGAATGGAAGATTATGCAAAAGTGTTGTTATCTGACATGCAGAATATATATATCCAACTTGCAGCACATTAATGACTGACACGTTGAGTAAGGCTACCTGACATGTCAGCCATTAATGTTCTGCATGTCAGCTAACGGTATCCAACAAGTCAAGCTACCCCATTTGACAGGAAAGGTATGAATACCGAATTATTAGAATTGTAAAGATTCATATACCACCCTATTTATGAACGAAATACAGATTTTCATTCCTTTATTTCCATCCGTTCCTGCCGCCAGGCAGAAAAAGGACCTTCTAAAGAGATTAAAAATTCATTTTGTCAATTTGCTCCAGACCTTTTTCCAAGCCTGCACAATTATCAGAAAAAGACAGAAAGTATACCAAGTTTCCCTCATTAGCTCAAAAAATGATTATCTTTGCAAACTAAAATGAGCAAGTTGGCAATCAGGACTGTTTTTATCGGGAGATTAGTGCCAACCCATTGCTCACATGTATGGATCATAATAAAAGAAATAATAGATTAATATGGCATTGCAATGTGGTATTGTCGGACTTCCGAATGTAGGTAAATCGACACTTTTCAACTGTTTGTCAAACGCAAAAGCGCAAGCGGCAAACTTCCCCTTCTGTACAATCGAACCGAATGTAGGTGTTATCACCGTTCCCGATGAACGTCTGAACGCACTGGCAGAGTTGGTACACCCCCAACGAATTGTTCCTACAACAGTAGAAATCGTAGACATCGCCGGACTGGTGAAAGGTGCAAGCAAAGGCGAAGGACTGGGAAACAAGTTCCTTGCCAATATCCGCGAAACAGACGCAATCATCCATGTACTTCGTTGCTTCGACGATGATAACGTGACACACGTAGACGGAAGCGTAAACCCCGTCCGCGATAAGGAAATTATCGACTATGAACTTCAGCTGAAAGACCTGGAAACAATCGAAAGCCGTATACAGAAAGTACAAAAACAAGCTCAGACAGGTGGAGACAAAGCTGCCAAACAAGCTTATGACGTACTCGTGCAATACAAGGATGCTCTGGAACAAGGAAAATCCGCACGTACCGTGACCTTTGAAACAAAAGACGAGCAGAAAATCGCTCACGAACTTTTCCTGTTGACCAGCAAACCGGTAATGTACGTCTGCAACGTAGACGAAGCAAGTGCCGTAAACGGCAACAAATACGTAGACATGGTTCGTGAAGCTGTAAAGGATGAAAACGCAGAAATCCTCGTTGTCGCTGCAAAAACCGAAGCAGACATCGCAGAACTGGAAACATACGAAGACCGCCAGATGTTCCTTGCCGAAGTAGGCCTGGAAGAATCGGGTGTTGCACGTCTTATCAAATCAGCTTACAAGCTGCTGAACCTCGAAACCTACTTCACAGCGGGCGTACAGGAAGTACGTGCATGGACTTATGAGAAAGGATGGAAAGCTCCGCAATGTGCAGGTGTAATCCATACTGACTTCGAAAAAGGATTTATCCGTGCAGAAGTAATCAAATACGATGATTATATCCAATACGGTTCGGAAGCAGCCGTCAAGGAAGCCGGGAAACTGGGTGTGGAAGGAAAAGAATATGTAGTACAGGATGGCGACATCATGCACTTCCGCTTCAACGTATAATAATAAATGAAGAATGAAGAACTAAAAATGATGAATTTAGTATCAGGCAGAAACTCCACCGGTCACTTTTCTTCATTCATAATTCTTCATTCTTAATTCTTCATTAAATTATGAAATATCTCATTGCAGGAACCGGAGGCGTCGGTGGCAGTATCGCAGGATTCTTGTCACTTGCCGGAAAAGATGTTACTTGTATTGCCCGCGGAGCTCATCTGCAGGCCATACAGACAAACGGCCTGAAACTGAAATCAGATTTAAAGGGAGAGCATGCGCTGGCTATCCCTGCTATGAATGCAGAAGAATTCAATGGAAAAGCAGACGTGATCTTTGTCTGCGTGAAAGGATATTCCGTCGATTCGATTACCGAACTCATCAAAAGGGCATCACACGACAAGACGGTCGTTATCCCTATCCTGAATGTTTACGGAACCGGTCCGCGCATTCAGCGCCTGGTTCCGGAGGTAACCGTACTGGATGGATGTATCTACATTGTAGGCTTTGTTTCCGGTGCGGGAGAAATAACCCAGATGGGAAAAATCTTCCGGCTGGTGTATGGTGCCCACAAAGGGACACAGGTAGCTCCGGGCGTTCTGGAAGCTATTCAGAAAGATCTTCAGGAAAGTGGAATCAAGGCTGAAATCTCTCCGGACATCAATCGGGATACATTTGTCAAGTGGTCGTTTATCTCGGCAATGGCTGTCACCGGAGCCTACTACGACGTACCGATGGGCGAGGTGCAGAAACAGGGAAAAGTACGGGATACATTCATCGGGCTTTCTACCGAGAGTGCTGCACTGGGACGTAAGCTAGGAGTCGAATTTCCCGAAGATCCGGTCAGCTACAATTTGAAAGTCATTGATAAACTCGATCCCGACAGTACCGCTTCCATGCAAAAGGATCTGGCACGGGGACATGAATCGGAAATACAAGGTTTGCTGTTTGACATGATTGCAGCAGCCGAGGAGCAAGGTATCGACATACCAACTTACCGGATGGTTGCCGAAAAATTCACAAAACACTAATTATCAAACCGTAAACCGTTATCCAACATGAATAGCCTCTTATTATCTATCAATTGGAATCCGAACCCCGAACTATTCAACCTGTTCGGCATTTCTATCCGTTACTACGGATTATTGTGGGCAGTAGGAATCTTCTTTGCCTACATCATCGTCCACTACCAATATCGTGACAAAAAAATAGACGAGAAGAAATTTGATCCCCTCTTCTTTTATTGTTTCTTCGGAATTCTGATTGGCGCGCGTCTGGGACACTGCCTGTTCTACGATCCGGGACAGTATCTGACAAGCGGAAAAGGATTTGTGGAAATGCTTTTGCCAATCAAGTTCCTGCCCGGCGGAGGATGGAAATTCACCGGTTACGAAGGACTTGCCAGCCACGGAGGTACACTTGGATTGATGATCGCTCTCTGGCTGTATTGCCGCAAGACGAAGCTTCATTATATGGATGTAGTGGACATGATTGCTGTCGCTACGCCTGTCACTGCCTGCTTCATCCGTCTGGCAAACTTGATGAACTCCGAAATTATCGGTAAACCGACCGACGTGCCCTGGGCATTCGTGTTCGAACGGGTAGACATGTTGCCCCGCCATCCGGGACAGCTTTACGAAGCGATTGCCTACCTGATTCTGTTCTTCATCATGTTCTATCTTTACAAGAATTATAGCAAGAAACTACACCGTGGATTCTTCTTCGGTCTCTGTCTGGCTTATATCTTCACCTTCCGTTTCTTCATCGAATTTGTGAAGGAGAATCAGGAAGCCTTCGAAGATCACATGATGTTCAACATGGGACAATGGCTAAGCGTTCCATTCATCATCATAGGTATCTACTTCATGTTCTTCTATGACCGGAAGAAAGTAGCTAAGAAATGAAACAGATTATAGATATAGAAAACTGGGAGCGGAAGGAGAATTTCAACTTCTTCCGCCATTTCCAGAATCCCCAATTATCCATTACCTCGGAAGTAGAATGCGGAGGCGCCAAACAGCGAGCCAAAGCGGCGGGACAGTCTTTCTTTCTCCACTATCTGTACGCAGTGCTGCGTGCAGCCAACGAGATTCCGGAGTTTCGTTACCGCATCGATACGGAGGGGCGTGTGGTGCTCTATGACACCATAGATATGCTTTCTCCCATCAAGATAAAAGAGAACGGCAAGTTCTTCACCACTCGTTTTCCTTACCACAACGATTTCGACACTTTCTATCGGGAAGCCAAAATGATTATTGAAGCCATCCCCGAAGACGGTGATCCATATGCAGCAGAAAACGGAGAAGTAGCGGACGGAGATTACGGGCTGATGCTGCTAAGCGCAACTCCCGACCTATATTTTACTTCCATCACCGGCACACAGGAAAAGAAAAGCGGTAACAACTATCCGCTGCTGAATGCCGGAAAAGCCATCGTAAGGGAAGGCAAGCTGGTGATGCCTATCGCCATGACTATTCATCACGGGTTTATTGACGGTCATCATCTTTCTTTATTTCACAAAAAGGTGGAAGAGTTTCTGAAATGAAACACACTAATACACATAGCAATGAAACTATTCTATAGACAACTTCTTATATTGACATGCTTTATATCCCTGCCAGTCTCTGTATTATATGCTCAACAGGGAACCAACCAATACATTCCTGTCAGCCAACACCAAACCATAGAAAGCGGAACTTACTGGTCGGCAGGTCAGATGCTGCCTCATTTTGCCACTCCTGCATCACAGCTGGACGGAATAGATATGAAACAGGGTAAGCTATCTTCGGAAGAAAAGACGATGCTGCTGGCTGTACAGGGGATAATCAACAAGCGGCAACCACGCATCTTCTTGTACGAGCATTTCAGCGAAGGTAAACATAAATGGCCCCGCTTGCTGAATTTATCCGTCAACGAACTCGAAGCTACCCAATACATGCGGTTAGTAAGCAAATACAAGAATGAACTGAAAGGAGTGATTCTATACGATCCGGAAAAGAGCGTCCATTACCTGAACCTGGCCTCAACAGTTGCCGGACTGGAAGATGCAATTCCCGTAACTTCCCAACTATACGAGCTTTTAAAGCAACAAAATATCCAGCTTCCCGTATTGGCAGACCTCAGAAAGCTGCCTTACACCAAAGCCACGGAAATCTACGAATACATGTACGACCAGTACTGGAAAAAGTGCACGCACCGTCTGCTCATCAGCCTTCCGCCCCAACGCGGCTTTGTACGCGACTTGGCAGTTGCATCAGGAGCAGCTATCGTGTGGCTGGACGCACGTGACTGGAAAGAAAATACAGTATTACGCAAGTTTATGAAAACCATGCAGCCGGGAGAAAGCATCATTACCGGTTGGTATGCCGAAGAACGCTCCGGTATAGGCCTTGCCACAGAATATGGGCTCTCAACCATCCCTTCCGATTTCTATGAAAATACAACAGTGTATGCAGGCATGCAACAGCAGATTCAGTATCCGGAAATACCCAAAATGCCCGCACTGGAAAACAAAATTTATCTGGCACTATATATGAGCGACGGCGACAACGTGCAATACTGCCAGCATGCCATGTCCGAACTATGGGACAAGAAAGGAAGAGGCGTGATACCTATCAACTGGACGATCAGCCCGGGATTAGTGGACTTCGGACCGGGACTGCTTAATCATTATTACACGACAGCCACCCCCAACGACTTCTTTGCATCCGGCCCCTCCGGTATGGGATATTCGTTGATTTACGACGCTCACAATTATCTTTGGAATGCAACCTCCGGAACAGACTTCACCCCTTATGCAAAACTGACCCAGCAATACCTGGAGAAAAGCGGACTGCGTGTCATCACCATCTGGGACGAAGTAAATCAGGAGCAAATGGGAGCTTATGCCCGTAACTGCCGTTACCTGTACGGCCTGACACAACAAGACTGGGAACGACGCCCGTATAAAGTGCCGACTTACATACAGGACCATAAACTCGCCTTCGTTCCGAATCTTCCTTGTTATGCCAACGGAGTGGATGTAATCTACTCCTTCTGGAGAGACACCATAGCCAAATTTGACGGTTCGCATCCCATATTCCTTTCCGCACAAGGTGAATCCTGGAAAATGGGACCGGACAATATCGTTGCCTTGAAGAAGCGTCTGGAAGAACTATCACTGGGCAATATTGTAATCTGCCGGGGCGACCATTTCTTCAATCTTCACAATCAGGCCAATTACCTGCCTTTCAATCTGACACTCTTACCCAAAATGAAGATTACTTCCAGTCCGACTTCCACAGAAACGAAGTTTGCAGCAGACGGCACGCCCTGCGAAGGACACCTGTGGATATCTAAGAAAGAAGGGAACCGCGCTTGGATACAATTCGATTTTAAAAATGAATACCTGATCAGTCGTTATGTAGTACGTCATTCCGGAAACGCAGGACTGCCGGAACGACTAAATACACGGTCTTTTTCAATAGAAGTCAGTCAGGACGGCAAGAAATGGACTCGTGTAGATATCCAAAAAGAGAATACAGTATCCGTGACGGACGTAGATATCACTCCGACAAGCGGAAGATATGTACGCCTGCTGATACAGGATGCAGGGGAAGATGGTATAGCCCGCATTGGGGATGTGGAAATCTACGGGTGCAGGAAATAACTGAACTGCACCCCAAAAGTTGGACACAGAACTTTAGGAGTGCAGTTCATCATTATTTGCCCCTGACTATCTTCTTAATATCATTCAGCTTATTCAACGCCTCAATCGGAGTAAGATTATTCACATCCAGATTGAGTATCTCATCGCGAATCTGGCAAAGTATCGGGTCATCCAACTGGAAGAAGCTGAGTTGCATACCGCTTCTGTTCTCACTGACTTCCGCCAATGGTTTGCCGGAGATACCTTGCTGACGGTTATCCGATTCCAATTGTTTCAAAATGGCATTGGCACGCTTCACAATACTCTTCGGCATACCCGCCATTTTTGCTACATGGATACCGAAGGAGTGTTCGCTTCCTCCACGTTCCAGTTTACGGAGGAAAATCACTTTATTGTCCACTTCCTTCACAGACACATTGTAGTTCTTGATACGCTTGAAGGATTTCTCCATCTCGTTCAGTTCATGATAATGGGTGGCAAACAAGGTGCGTGCTTTCGCTTTCGGATGTTCGTGGATATACTCTACGATGGCCCAGGCAATAGAAATACCGTCATAAGTAGACGTACCGCGCCCCAACTCATCGAATAGCACCAGACTCCGGGAAGAGACATTATTTAAAATATCCGCAGCCTCATTCATTTCCACCATAAAAGTAGACTCGCCTACCGAAATATTATCACTGGCACCCACACGGGTGAAAATCTTATCTACCAAGCCGATATGAGCACGTTCCGCAGGTACAAACGAACCGATTTGCGCCAACAGCGTAATCAGTGCAGTCTGGCGCAAGAGCGCAGACTTACCTGCCATGTTCGGACCTGTGATAATGATGATCTGCTGTGTGGTACTATCCAGCATTACGTCATTGGCAATGTACTTCTCACCAATCGGAAGCTGCTTTTCAATCACAGGGTGACGTCCCTGGCGGATATCCAGCACATCATTATCCTCAATAATCGGACGAATATAATTATTCTCACGCGCCACATTAGCGAAAGACAACAGGCAGTCCAGACGGGCTATCTGATTTGCATTAACCTGTATCTGCGGGATGAACTCCGTCAATGCCTGCACCAAGTCAGTATAAAGCTGGGTTTCCAGGACGAGAATCTTATCTTCCGCTCCCAGAATCTTTTCTTCGTATACCTTCAGTTCCTGTGTGATATAGCGTTCTGCATTGACCAGCGTCTGCTTACGAATCCATTCCTGCGGAACCTTATCCTTATGTATGTTGCGGACTTCTATATAATAACCGAATACATTATTGTAAGCTACCTTCAAGCTCGGAATACCCGTCTGCTCACTCTCACGCTGCTGTATCTGCAGCAAATAATCTTTCCCGGAGTAGGAGATACGGCGCAAATCATCCAGTTCCTCATTCACACCGTCTTTAATCACTCCACCTTTGTTGATCAGCAAAGGAGGATCATTATTGATCTCTTTAGCAATCCGGTCACGAATAGAAATGCAAAGATTCAGTTTTTCGCCTATCCGGTTCAGACTGGCATTATCCGCTTCGAGACAAGCCTGCTTAATGGGCTCAATAGCCTGCAGAGCAACCTTCAGCTGAACTACCTCACGTGGCGACACCCGTCCTACGGCTACTTTGGAGATAATACGTTCCAGGTCTCCTATCAGGTGCAACTGCTCTTCAATCAGCTCCTTAAAGTCCGGCTGACGGAAAAAGTATTCCACCACATTCAGACGGTCATTGATGGGCTTCTCATCTTTCAACGGGAAAACCATCCAGCGTTTCAGCAGACGGGCCCCCATCGGGCTGATTGTCCGGTCGATCACATTGAGCAAACTACTGCCGCCATCATTCATACTGCCGATCAACTCGAGGCTGCGGACAGTAAACTTATCCAAACGCACATACTTATCTTCCTCGATACGGGCCAGCGAAGTGATATGCCCGATCTGTGTATGCTGTGTCATCGTCAGATATTGCAGGATAGCGCCGGAAGCGATAATACCATTCTTCAGATGTTCCACCCCGAAGCCTTTCAGGTTTTTGGTCTCAAAGTGTTTCAGCAGTTTCTCGCGGGCGGTAGTTTCAGTAAAGACCCAGTCATCCAGTTCGAAAGTAAAGAACTTGCTGCCGAAGTTACCTTCGAACATCAGGCGTTTGCCCCGTTCAAAAAGAATCTCTTTCGGTCCGAAGTTATTCAGCAATTTGTCTACATAGTCGAAAGGACCTTCCGCAGTGAGAAACTCACCGGTAGATATATCCAGAAAAGCAACTCCACAGGAAGCCTTTCCGAAGTGAACGGCAGCCAGGAAGTTATTTTCTTTATAATTCAGTACATTGTCATTGATAGAGACACCGGGAGTAACCAGTTCGGTGATACCTCTTTTCACCAGTTTCTTCGTCAGTTTCGGGTCTTCCAACTGGTCGCAGATAGCTACACGCTTTCCGGCACGAATCAACTTCGGAAGATATGTATCGAGCGCATGATGGGGAAATCCTGCCATTTCAACGGTCTTTCCTTTCCCATTAGCGCGTTTTGTCAGTGTAATTCCTAAAATCTCAGATGCAACAATGGCGTCTGTAGAATATGTTTCGTAAAAGTCACCGCAACGAAACAGCATCACTGCATCCGGATGTTTGGCTTTCAAGTCCAGAAACTGTTTCATCATGGGGGTAAGCACGATTTCTTCTTCGTTCACGGTTCGCTCCTTTTCTTTTTTGTTGAGTGAATAATGAGATTATCGGAGCAAAGATAACAGTTTTTCGTCAGAGAATCAACGGAATTTCCTGTTTCAATTTTCACAATTAGTGTTGCATCCTTTTAAAAAAGCAGGTCCGATTTCTTAACAAGCAGGAAGAAAATCTTAAAACGTGTTATAAAACATGCTATTTTACTTGGATTATTTGCTAATTTCCCAAGAGTCCGTATCTTTGCAATGTGTTTTTCATAGTATTAGATTTAAGGTTAACAAAGGTTGGGTCAAGGCGTTGACCCTTTTTTTATGTCCATACGTCTCGTTCGCCTCTTTTTCTTATTCAGCCAGCATCATCTTTTTATAGTAAGACGGACTGAATCCGGTATGCTTCTTAAATGACTTGTTAAAATGGGAAATAGTATCAAATCCGCACTCCACACTAATCTGCGAGATATTCATATCGCCCATAAGCAGCAGTTTACATGCATATCCTATCCGCATCTCCAATATATAATTCTTAAACGATTTGCCCGTTTTACTCTTAAAGAAGCGGCAGAATGCAGCAGGATTCATGGCAGCCAGAGAGGATATTTCATTCAGGTCGATCTGTCGCGTATAGTTTTTATTCAGGTAAGCTATGATTTTATCGATTCTCGATCCATCATATATAATATCATTCTCGAAGTCAGAAGTCGATATTACAGACCGGGAAGTAACGTTTGCCATCTCTTTCAAAAGTTGCAGGAAAGAAGTGATCTGGTCAACCCCTGTCTCCAACGGAATGGATTCGAGCAGCTCAACCAGTCTTGAAGAACAGCCTGCGGGAAAGTAAATCCCCCGTTGTGCCTCTTCAAGCAGATTTTTGATCTTAATGAAATGGGGATAGTAATTAAAGGCATGGTGCATGAAGTCTTTTTCAAACTGGATGATAGTACCTGTTGTCCGGAGTGTACTGCCTTCTTTTTGATATACATCATCACTTTTCATATAATGGGGCAGATCAGAGCCTAGCAAAATGATATCACCATCCGCATATTTCTCCGCATTATTTCCGACAAACCGCATCCCCGTACCTTCTTTTACATAGATAACTTCATACTCCGTATGGAAATGCCACGGATAAGTGAAGTAAGGGTAGTCATAAAAACGAGCCTTCAAAGGGGATGACTTCGATATAGGAAGCTGCTCGTTCATTATCTTTCTCATAACCAGCTCTGTTAATTGCAAATTTGAAATAACTATATGCAAATATAGGAAAAAACATTTATTATACATATCGCTACTTTTGCAACAAATTAAAAAGGTTAACTCTAAAATAATCAATCTATAAGCTATCTATGAGTAATATCAGCCATTATGAGACAAGACTTTTTAAATATTTCTTGTACTTACTTTTATTGAGTATGCTTCCATCCCTAAACATGAAAGCATCTGAAAGAAAGTCTCTTTTCGACAGAAACTGGTATTTTTACCGGGGAGACGTTAGGAATGCAGAATCACCTGTTTACAACGATTCTGCCTGGAGAAAAGTGGATCTTCCCCATGACTGGAGCATCGAGCCACTCGAGAATCAGGAGCCTGATAAAGTAGTAGGACCATTCAGCCGTGAGAGTGTAGGTGGTTTTGCTACCGGACAAACCGTAGGTGGCAAAGGGTGGTATCGTAAAACTTTCATTATCTCACCGGAAGATGCCGGGAAAAGACATGAGTTATACTTCGAAGGAATTTATAACCAATCGGAAATATGGATCAATGGACAGAAGGCGTATTATAATGTCTACGGATACACCTCTTTCAAAGTAGACATAACACCTTACTGTAAGCCAGCAGGAGAGAAAAACATAATAGCCGTTAAAGTTATAAATGAAGGCAAAAACTCCCGCTGGTATACAGGATCGGGTATTTATCGTCATGTATGGATGATCCGTACTTCACCGTCCTATATTGAGGATTGGGGCACTTTCATAAGCACCAACAGCATTGATAAGGAACAAGCCGTCGTCATACTGAACACAACCATTGTTAACGGAGATACAGAAGAAGGAGAATATACCGTAAATATCAACCTTACTTCCCCCAGGGGAAAAGTTGTATCTACCACCAATAGCACTGTAAAAATGACATCAGGAAATAAACATGAAATTCCTTTTACCATCACAGTGAAGAAACCCCGGTTATGGTCTACCGATACACCGGAGCTGTATATAGCTAACATCAGTCTTTGGAAAAATAAAGAAAAGAAAGACGAACTATCCATCCCATTCGGTATTCGTACCATACATTTCTCTACCGGAAAAGGATTTAAACTCAACGGAGTACCAATGAAATTAAAAGGTGGCTGTGTTCACCATGACAACGGTCTTTTAGGATCAGCCGCCTTCGACAGAGCAGAAGAAAGAAAAATACAATTGCTGAAACAAAATGGATTCAATGCAGTACGTACCTCCCACAACCCAATGTCCGAAAGTTTTATGTCGGCTTGCGACCGATTAGGCATGTTGGTTATTGACGAAGCATTCGACCAATGGAAAATAAAAAAGAATCCGGAAGATTATCATCTTTATTTTAACGAGTGGAGCGCACGTGACATCCGGTCTTTAGTGCTAAGAGACCGTAATCATCCTTCGGTAATCATGTGGAGCATCGGAAATGAAATCAGGGAACGTATTTCGGACAATGGACTCAAGATTGCAGAAGATTTGAAAAAAGAAATACTTAAGCATGATAATACCCGTCCTGTCACCGCCGGAGTAAATAAGTACTGGGATAAAGACAGGAAGAATATGCTTTCTCTTGAAAAGGCTTTCAGGCATCTTGATGTAGCCGGTTACAATTATATGTGGCGTTTTTATGAGGAAGACCATGCCAAATATCCCGAACGCATCATGTACAGCAGTGAAAGTGTGGCCAACGAAGCATCTCAAAACTGGGATAAAGTAGAAAAGCTTCCCTACGTCATAGGAGATTTTATATGGACAGCAATTGATTACCTCGGCGAATCGGGACTGGGCAATTCTATCGAAGTAGATCCGGAAGAAAACATACACCAGTTCATGGGTTGGCCCTGGTTTAATGGCTGGTGTGGAGATATTGACCTTTTAGGCGTAAAAAAAGCTCAATCCTACTATCGTGATATTTTATGGCACAACAGAAAGATAAGCATGGCAGTCGAAACACCTGTCCCAGAAGGTAAGATCCGTAAAGTAAGTTTCTGGGGATGGCCTGAAGAATCCTTATCATGGACCTTTCCCGGAATGGAAAATAAAATGATGAAAGTTAATGTATATACGCGTGCTTCTAAAGTGAGATTATACCTGAATGATTCTCTTGTAGGTGAGAAAGAAACAAACGAACTATATAAAGCTTCCTTTAGAGTGCCCTATCAGGCAGGGAAACTAACAGCAGTGGAAGTAAACGAGAACGGCAAAGGGGATTCCGTCATACTGGAAACTACCGGAGAACCTGTCGCCCTCAGATTAACAGCCGATAAGACAAAGATGAAAGCTCATGGGCAGGACCTCTCCTATGTACTAATAGAACTTGTTGATAAAAAAGGAAATATCATCTCTCACAATGACCGTAAAATACAGATTAGTCATAAAGGAACCGGCAAGATCATCGGCTCCGGAAATGCTTCTCCAACAGATATGGCAAGTTTCGGCTCACTTCAACCGATGCTTTTCAAAGGAAGAGCAATGGTAATTGTCCGCTCCGGCTACGAGCCCGGAGAAATGAAATTGACAGTGAGTGCAGGAGGAGTACAACCAGCAACAATCGCTCTAAAAACAAAATGAATTAACCATTTATTCCCATAAAATATCCATGAGAAAATTAATCATCAGCATTTTAATCGGAGTTATTTTTCCACTTTATGCTTCAGCTGGTTTTGTCTTTCGGAATGATAAAGATGTAACAGTGGTCATCAACGATAGTGAAGAACAAGTGGTCCACACCGCCCTTGAGATGTTTCAGAAAGACTATGTCAATGTTTTCGACAGAGAGTTGAAAACAAGTAACCAACAGGGAAATATATACATAGGCACAATCGGACTGAATAAGAAAGCGGAACAATTCATCGCTATCAAGGATATTCAGGAACTAAAGCAGCATGAGGAAGCTTTTCTGGTTAGTGTCAAAGACAACCACCTGATCATACTGGGTAGTGACAAGCGCGGAACTGCTTATGGCATTCTGGAACTGTCACGAATGATCGGTGTATCTCCTTGGGAATGGTGGGCAGATTCTCCTGTAGAGAAAAAGCAATCATTCAAACTGAAAGAAGGATTCAAAACACTCCAATATCCCTCGGTTGCCCGTCGTGGCATCTTTATCAACGACGAAGACTGGGGACTAACCCCATGGAGCTACCTAACCCACGAGCCGTCTGATACGAAAGGACAAATCGGCCCTAAAACACATGCAAGGATATTCGAACTATTGTTACGTCTGCGAGCCAACACATTCTGGCCTGCCATGCATACCTGCTCCGTCGCTTTCTACCTGACACCGGGTAACAAGGAGACTGCAGACAAATATGGAATATTTATTGGTACTGCCCATTGCGAACCAATGATGCGAAATACCAATGCTGAATGGAAAACAGCCGGAACCGGAAAGTACGACTACGTGAACAACCGCGAAAATGTGCTCAGATTTTGGGAAGAACGCGTCAAAGAGCTCGCCGGTTCCGATAATATTTACACTTTGGGCATCCGTGGAGTACATGATGGTAAGATGCAGGGTGCAAACACCTTACAAGAACAGAAAGCAGCCCTGACTAATGTCCTCAAAGACCAGCGGGAAATGATAGCAAAGTATGTAAATCCGAATGTAGAGCAAGTATCGCAAGTATTCATCCCTTATAAAGAAGTACTGGACGTTTACAAAATGGGACTGGAAGTGCCAGAAGATGTTTCTTTGCTATGGTGCGACGATAACTATGGGTACATCCGCCATTTCCCTGACAGCAAAGAGCGTGCACGCAAAGGCGGAAATGGTATTTATTATCACATTTCATACTGGGGACGCCCGCACAGTTACCTTTGGCTGGCAACTAACCATCCCGCCCAACTTTATACACAAATGAAATTAGCCTACGACAAAGGAGCCCAAGATATGTGGATACTGAATGTAGGCGATATCAAGCCCGGTGAATACCTTACGGAATTGTTCCTGGATATGGCATGGGATATCAATGCTATTGAAAACAATATAAACGGGCTGGACAAGCACTTATACTCCTGGCTCAGCAGAGAGTTCGGAGAAAAAAATGCCAAAGAACTGCTTCCGGTAATGAATGAATATTACCGCCTTGCCTACATACGTAAACCGGAATTTATGGGCAACACACGTATAGAGGAAAAAGACCCTAAATACAAAATCATCTCCGATCTTCCATGGAGCGAAAAATACATTAAACAACGCATTAAAGAATACGAAACAATTGCAGCTAAAGTTACCTCAATGTCTCAAAAGGTTGCTCCGGATAAACAATTTGTATGGTTTCAGTTGATCGAGTTTCCTGTTCGTGCAGCCCACGAAATGAACAAAAAGCATCTTTACGGACAGCTGGCACGCCACGAATTAGCAGACTGGCGACTGAGCGATACGGCATACAACAACATGGCCTCCTTAATGGAGAGATATAACTCCCTTAATAACGGCAAATGGAAAAAAATGATGAGCTATCCACAAAGCCTACCGGTATTCAAGAAAGTTCCACATACCCGATCCACCACCCCGCTACCGGAAGATGATCATCCTCTTTACCTATTCAATGGAAAAGATTATTCCCAGTTTAACGGAGAAAGCCCCGTTACCCATGGTCTGGGTTATCAACGTGGAGCCATCAGTCTATCTAAAGGAAGCGATGTCATATATAACTTTAAAGCTAATGATACTGATTCAATCCTGATAGAGGTTGCTTTAACTCCTAACCATCCGGTTGAAGGTAAACAAATCAGATATGCTATTTCTATCGGAAACGAACCGGAACAAATTGTCGACTTTCACACCGAAGGACGAAGTGAAGAATGGAAACTGAATGTCCTCAGCAATCAGGCAAAACGAACGACTTCGCATAAAATAAGTTCATCAAAGAAACAGAGTCTGAAAATCACTGCTTTAGACGAAGGAGTTATGATTGACCAAATTAAAATCCGAAAGAAATAAAAGCAGCGACGGATAATTCCTAAAGGTAAACAACTACCTATTCGATAAATAAGATGTAAACAGCTAAAATAAGACCGCCCCTCTTTCTTATCAGAGACGGTCTTATTCATTTATAAATAATATATAGCCTAAAATAAAGAGTTCTCCCTGAACTTTATTTCTTTTCCGCCCAATATACTCCGCAGACAATACAAGCAGCACCGCCCAAAGCTACCAGAGTAATCTTCTCATCCAGAATAAGGGACGATGCAATCATTGTAACCAAAGGATTGAGATAGATATAATTGGATGCCCGAACTGTTCCCAACTGTTTCAACACTACATTCCACAGTACATAGCAAATCAGGGAAGCCAGCACGGCGAGGAATAGCAAATTGAATAATACGCCCGGTTGCAAAAGTACGGCAGTATCGGGCTGCAACGGATGCAGGAGAAAAGCAGGCAAAATAGTCAGCACTCCATAAAAGAAAATCTTACGGGTGATAAATACAGTAGGATAGCGTCCGGCCATTTTTTTAATAATCAAACTATAGAATGCCCAGGACAATGCGGCAAGCAAAGTCAGCAAATCGCCTATCGGAGATATTTTGAGTACGAAACTACCGTTAAAAACAATCAACCCTACCCCCATCAATGCCAGTAAAGAACCGTATATCAGTCCTTTCGATGCCTTTTCGCTCTTATAAAAAAGCAGAGACAAGATAGTGGTCAGCAAGGGAGCCGTGCAAATGATAAACGATACATTCGAAGCCTGCGTAATCCCTAAAGCGGTATTCTCTGTAAAGAAATAAAGCGAGCCGCCGAATATACCTCCGGCTACCAGCCACAATTCATCTTTCCAGTTACCGGTGAACAAACGTTTGGGAGAAATGACCCAAATGCCTGTATATGCAATCAGAAAGCGGTAAAAGAATATTTCCTGAGGTGTCAACCCGTGATTTATCAATACTTTAGTCGAAATGAATGTCAGTCCCCAGATAGCTACTGTTAGTATGGCAATCAGATGATAGTATCCATGCTTTAGTTCCATAATGATGGTTTTAATGAGGACACAAAGATACAGGGAATCATGGATATACGCACTGACTTTCACGGATATATTTCATACGGAATTACCAGTTATCAGTCCGGAAAGGCGCCGCAGGGATACCATGAATGCTGAAAATGCTTGCTTCTACATAATTCTTATACGCATACCGCACGGCCACAGGATGAGGAACTTTGTCACTCGAAACAGCCAGCCGGGCAGTCTTGGTTTCTATTTCGGCAAAAGCCGGGTGGAACACTTTATCTTCACCTGCTATCTCAAATCCTTTGAGCGATGTCCACATTGGGCCCAGTCCGCGTTGGGCATGATCGAAATTGATATAGATTTTATTCTCCTGTATCTCCATTGATTTATAAACAGGGGGAGCATATCCAAATCCTTTCATACCGTAGGTCTGTGCCAATGCCCAATAGGCCAGCCTGTTTCCTACCGTCTCCTTGTCTACGGGATGAATGAAAACCGGATGGCCGACATCCATTGTCGTCACCATGCCACTATTCGGTATATCCTTCATATTCTGCAACTGCACTTCACGCAGGCGGGCAGCCGAAGTACCGTCGGCTCCTTCATAGTTGAAAGGAGCTATCTGCACAAAGTAGAAAGGAAGCTCTCCTCTGCCCCATTTCGCACGCAGGTCAGTAACAAAGGCAGGCATAAGGCTCTGATAAAGACCGGCATTGTCACGGTTGCTTTCTCCCTGGTACCACAAGAATCCTTTCACAGCAAAATGAGTCAAGGGAGCTATCTTCGCATTATAAAGCACACACGGAGTAGCGGTGGGATTCTTCACTTCAGCATCGTTGTCGAGTATGGAAAGGTCGATACTGTCAAAAGACTTTATGGATTCCCTGCTCATCCATGCCTCCACTTTCGATCCTCCCCAGGTAGATACAACAATGCCTACGGGTACTTCCAGCACTTCCTGTATATAACGTGCAAAATAATAAGACACGGCACTGATGTGGGAAACATTCACCGGGGTATTTTCGAGCCATTCGCCCTGGCAGTCTTCCTGAGGCGTTTTACTAAACTGACGTACCCATCTCCCATCCTTTGAATCTGTAGTGTACATTCGGATAGGTGTGGATGGCTTGGCTTTGGCGATGAGATCGTTCGTCCCTCTGACCGGTTGCCGGTCGAAGCCGCCCATAGGCATCTCCATGTTCGACTGGCCCGAACAGAACCAGACTTCACCGATCAGTATATTCTGCAATGTGAGCAATTCGCCGTCATTGAAAGTAATCTTGTAAGACCCTCCCGCAACAGGGGTAGATACCTTCAAAGACCAGTTTCCTTTTCCATCCGACGACGATTTATATACCCGGTTGTTCCACGAAGTTTTCACCGTCACAACAGCATTGGGACGGGCCTTTCCCCATAGTTCGACTTCTGTTTGCTGCTGTAATACCATATTATCTCCAAGTATGGAAGGTAATGTCACTTTTGCCTCACTCTTCATTGAAAAAGATAGGACTAAAAACAAAAAGCTTATCAGATATTTCATATATATTAATTATAAAGATAAATACTCGACATCAGAAAATATCCCATTGTGCCCTTACAGTCATATTTTTGTCTTTCACACGGATCATCAACGGGTAACAGGTTTCTACAGGACGTCGTTCAGTCCCGGTTTTTGTTACAATATCCGGATTGGTAGGCGGTATGCCGGAAGCTTCGCCCACAAACAATTCAAAGGACGGCACGCCATCTACCCGAAAAGTAATCTTTCCGGTTGGCGTACTGACTGTAAACGGATGATTCATCACACTCCTTTTCACATTTCGGATCTGTTTATAAGCAACCGCCTCATCAAGCTTTGCACCTGTAAACTCTCCTTCTATCTGTGGCTGCTCTGTCAGTAACAGCACATAGTCATACTGATGAATCGTGTCTGAGATGCAATCGAACTCGTCGCAAAGGGTGTCTCCTTTCAACAGAAGTTTTCTCTTCATTTCGACTCCCGGATAAGCCTTGTCACAAAAGGCTTCTATGGAATGATTATCGAAATATACCATCTGCCCCGTCGCAGGACGCTGGTCTTTACAATCGACAGTTACCGTGTTGTGAGAAAGCGTCCGTTTATACCAGTTCAGGTAATCGGGGATTCCGTAGGCGCAGGTGCCCAAATCAGGCAATATCTCCTTTTCACCGTTATGGATGGAGATAGAAAGTTTATCCGGATGCCCATGACCACCACCGGACGGACCGTACTTCAGTACTACCGACTTCTTACCGCTCCGCAATACCCCATAGCCCGTCTGACCAAACAGGTAGCTTTCCGATTCCTTCAGTTCCTTGTCGGGATGGATAGTAGTATTGGTCAGAAGCGCTTCCGGCGAAAGTCTGTCTTCCAGCCGATAGCAATCCTGTAGAGTATTCAGCAATAGGGGATTCTTATAGCGGGCATAGGCCACTTCATACAGTCTGATCTGTGTCGGCAGTGAAACTCCATACCATCCGTCGTTGTGGGAAGGAAAAGTCAAGTCACTATAAATGCTCTTTATAGGAGCCACGAACATCATCTCCAGTTGTTTGTCCCACAAATCATATCCCATCGAACGGACTGCACCAGCCGTCAGCAGCATCGCCCTCAACGGAAAGAAATGATAATTGGCAGAACCCTCGTTCCACCAGCCGTCTCTGTTGACGTGTGTTTTCATCATCTGCCGGTAACCCACTTTCGTGTGTTCAACAGCGACTTTCACGATACTGTCATTATTGAGGGCAACTCCTATAGCGGCCAGTCCGCTATTATTCCAGACCTGCCAGTTGCCTCCACCACCTCTTTTCAAAAGCAGACCGGCACCTTCTTTCAGCAATCCTTTCTCTATTTTTTCCACCTCTCCCTTTTTGAGCAAAGGCTTAACAACAGAGTAGACACGGCATACATCACTGAACCATCCCGCCTCATCCAGACTTTGCGCATATATCTTTGCACTATAATTGGCAGGTTCGGGAGTGTTACGCCCTTTATCATGAATTTTATAATGCGGGTATTTATCGGCGTAATCCAGCAACATGTCTTTCATATAGCGGGCATACTTTTTATCTCCGGTAGCCAGATACACATACATGCAATCAGTAAGAAACTGCTTGTTCCTGTCTTGGGCAATCGTTATCCATGCCCAGTTGATACGGTCGGAACTCCACGTTTTCTTGCAGAAGGAACAATACTGCTTGTCAGGACTATTCCAGTCGAACTCAAAGAACACATTATGTACCGGACAGAAATAGTCGTGCAGATGCCCGGCTTCTTCTTTAGGGACAGCCAGCGGATATTTCAACCGTTCGTCGATATGCGATTTTAGTGTATCTACAATGGTCTTTCCCCAAGGGGTTTGCGCAGATGACCGGATATTAGCCATGTCCTCTGCCGAGAAGAAATAAGTTTCGCGCTTCTGCCCGTAGGCAACAGAAAGCAGGCATAGAAGTCCGCAAGCAATCAGAATATATTTTTTAGTCGTCATAATCTCTATTTCTTTAGCTAGTTATAACAGGATTGACCAATCGCCTGTATAATAGGCTTTATTTAGCTTTTCCAATGAACGGACATCTTGGTTGCGGGTAAAAAGATATTCCAGATCCTTGTACAAGTACAATTGCAACCAGTATCCTTTATCATACTTCTCACGGATGGATAATGCCTGTTTCAACTTGGCATACCAACCTGTATTTACCCGAAAATGCTCGGCTACCTTGCATGCCTGCATAGCATTGTTCCACATACCGTCTGCCATCTTATCCATCAAATTTATGAAGTCTTTATACTTAAAAGATGAAACATCAATGAGTTCGCAACGGTCGTCTACTCCCATTTCCTTTAAATCCACAATTGTTTCAAAAGTCTGGTCACCATCGAGGTCATACTCCAGATAATCAAAGAAGCCGTTGCCATCTTTGTCAGTGTACTTCACCGTTGCAAAACGGGAAGGATTCTTGTCCAACCCGAACCACATCCTGTCCCATCCCTGATAGTAGTCTGTGTTCTGATCGATTCGCCAGCATCCCCATTCCGCACCATACAGATGAAGTCTGCCGTCAAACTTACCCATATAAAGTTGGCCGTTTCCTGAATTATCCAGGTCCCATTCCCCACGGTCACCCGCTGCATCCGATTGTTTGTTATGATCAATTCCACCTTTGTTCCATCCCACCTTGAAAGGGTCGCGCGGGTCGTATAACTCTACACGTTCCCAACGATGGCAATCATCATCTTCATCATATCCAAAATAAACCTGATCCCATTTTCCTCTGTTGAATATAAGGTCCCATGCACTGTCATGGTCCGGATAAATCAACTCAGTCATCCTCCTGAAACGGGGATCTACAAAGAAAGAATCCGTCCCAGCCAATCGGGGATTCCGGAACTTATGAACCTGATCTCTGTAATCAAACCCTTTTCCTCTGAAAGAAAGCGTGAAGTCAAAGTCAAATTCATCACCCGGACGATTATCATTATCCATATCGACGGCAATAGAAACCCAGTCGATGTTTCCGGTCAGCTGCTTGTTAACGAAGCTGTTGGCGGGTGCACTGGCATCTACTTTCTTTGGAGAATCTACCAGTCTGATTGCCATTTCACTCAGTCCGTCACCGTCTTCATCGTAGAAAAGAAATGGATTTTCCCAGTTCAGCCTTACATCCTGCATATTGTAAGTAGCGACATGAATCTTAAGAAAAGCTGACTGCCCGCTATAATCCATATAGAAATCGCAGATACCTGTCTTGTCCCAGCTTTTAATCTGCATGGTGTTCCAATCAATATAGTTGAAGATATTATCCTTGTCAGTATCCAGCACGATCATATAGTGTCCGTTTGGCCATACTTCGTCCGCTTTCCGGGGAGGATACTCGGCGACAATCTGCATATCGGCTTTTCCGTCATTATCGGTATCTATCCAGTCGATAATAAGATCACCATGTCCACCGTAAATGCCATCACGGTTTCTGTCTATCAAAAGACAGTCATTTTTTGTATCTCCTTCCAGATCATCCCATCTCATGTCTCCGTCATCGTCCAGCCATAATATCGGAATACTGTCACGGGTAATCGAATAGATAGCGTCCGGCTTTCCACCACCATTCAAATCTACGATTTTGGGTGTATATCCTACCGGAGGAGGAGGTAACCGGAATGACACAATTTTGAGCTTGTTATTCCAGTAGTTTTTGTTTTCCTGTGCCTTGGCAGAGAAGAATGCGAGAACCAATGTTAATAGTACCAGTAGCCTTTTCATTTCTTAGAATTTTATGATAACTGGCACAAATGTAAGTCCCGCTAGTTAATTTAGTAATTAATTTGCAATTAATTCGAGGAGAAAAATGAAGGTATAGGCTGGGAAAGATCGTTTTTAGGGGAATATACGGTCTAATTTAACGTTTATTTAAAAGGTTTGTCAGTTCAAACCCTAAAAATGATAGAATTTCATTTTCAGCAAAGTAAAACGAGAAATAGAATGTTACAATATACATTAGCGCAGACAAGTCCAATAGGATAATATCAAACTATTTTCTTTATTCCCCCTTCTAAATCTCTAAGTGTTATTTTTCTCTTGTCTCTTTTTTGTTTTAAAACTAAGCCTAATATATTTAGACAGTATCCAAAAACTAAATAGAAAAAACAACCTTACAGAAAGAAGTTCTAATTTACAAACAAATCACCACCATCAGACACCCCAAATTCGTATATCTTCCTTTCTTACACTATTCCTCCAAAATCGAATAAACTCCCTACGCGTTTTTAATAAATAACGAGAGAGTTTATTATAAACGGTACCCAAGTTTATTATAAACTATTTTTAGGAGTTTCCAGCAGCCTCAATAAAATTATTATAACAGAAATGGGCAAGAACCTTCACAGTTTCTTGCCCATTCGTTATCCTGGCTATGCAATTTTGCACATCCACCTATTGAGCTTATGTTATATTTTTTATATATTCTATCATTACTTTTCCTTTTTATATTCCTCCAAATATACGAAATAAAAACAAAAAAGTCAATAGCAAGACGATGTTTTCCGTGACATTTCTCCATTTGTCACGCAATACCTTATCATAAAAAAGGTTTTTTTCACTCACTACGTGGTTATCTGAAAATAAACACGTAAATTTGCTAGCTCAAATTGAAATAACAGTATAAATCACTATAAATAAAAACTTTATCACTATGGAGTACAATTTCAGGGAGATTGAAAAGAAGTGGCAGCAAAGGTGGGTGGAAGAGAAAACCTACCAGGTTACGGAAGACGAATCGAAGCAGAAATTCTATGTATTGAATATGTTCCCTTACCCGTCGGGAGCCGGATTGCACGTAGGGCATCCGCTGGGATACATCGCTTCGGACATTTACGCCCGTTACAAACGACTGCGTGGCTTCAATGTACTCAATCCGATGGGATACGACGCTTACGGTTTGCCGGCAGAGCAGTACGCCATCCAGACCGGACAGCATCCCGCTATCACAACCGTCAACAACATCGACCGTTATCGCGAGCAACTCGATAAAATAGGCTTCTCTTTCGACTGGAGCCGTGAAATCCGTACCTGCGAACCCGAATATTATCACTGGACTCAATGGGCTTTCCTCAAAATGTTCAACAGCTACTACTGCAACGACGAACAGCAGGCACGCCCTATCCAAGAACTGATCGACGCATTCGCAATCTACGGAAACAAAGGACTCAACGCTGCCTGCAGCGAAGAACTCAGCTTTACCGCCGAAGAATGGAAAGCGAAAAGCGAAAAGGAACAGCAGGAAATCCTGATGAACTACCGCATCGCTTACCTGGGTGAAACAATGGTGAACTGGTGTCAGGCACTGGGAACCGTATTAGCAAACGACGAAGTAATAGACGGCGTCAGCGAACGCGGCGGCTTCCCTGTAGTTCAGAAAAAGATGCGCCAGTGGTGTCTGCGTGTATCCGCTTACGCACAACGCCTGCTCGACGGACTGGATACCATCGACTGGACCGAATCACTGAAAGAAACTCAGAAGAACTGGATCGGACGCTCCGAAGGTGCTGAAGTGCAGTTTAAAGTAAAAGACAGCGATCTCGAATTTACCATCTTTACCACCCGTGCAGATACCATGTTCGGCGTGACCTTCATGGTACTGGCTCCGGAAAGTGAACTGGTAGCCCAGTTGACTACTCCTGAACAGAAAGCAGAAGTAGACGCCTATCTGGACCGCACCAAGAAGCGTACGGAACGCGAACGTATCGCCGACCGCAGCGTTACCGGTGTATTCAGCGGTTCGTATGCCATCAATCCGTTTACAGGTGAAGCAGTGCCCATCTGGATCAGCGATTACGTATTGGCAGGATACGGAACAGGAGCCATCATGGCCGTACCCGCCCACGATAGCCGCGACTATGCTTTTGCCAAGCATTTCGGACTGGAAATCCGCCCGTTGGTAGAAGGTTGTGACGTAAGTGAAGAAAGTTTCGACGCCAAAGAAGGAATCGTCTGCAACTCTCCCCGCCCGGATGTAACTCCTTACTGCGATCTTTCCCTGAACGGACTGACCATCAAAGAAGCCATCGAAAAGACCAAGCAATATGTGAAAGAGCATAACTTGGGACGTGTAAAGGTGAACTACCGTCTGCGTGATGCCATTTTCTCACGTCAACGTTACTGGGGAGAACCATTCCCGGTTTACTACAAAAACGGAATGCCTTACGTAATCGAAGAAGACTGTCTGCCACTGGAACTTCCGGAAGTAGACAAATTCCTGCCGACCGAAACAGGCGAGCCCCCATTGGGACATGCCACTAAGTGGGCATGGGACACGGTAAACAAGTGCACAGTAGAAAATGAGAAGATCGACAACATCACCATCTTCCCGTTGGAACTGAACACCATGCCGGGATTTGCCGGTTCCTCCGCATACTATCTGCGCTACATGGACCCGCACAACCACCAAGCATTAGTGGACCCGAAAGTGGACGAATACTGGAAGAACGTAGACCTCTATGTTGGAGGAACGGAACACGCTACCGGACACTTGATCTACTCTCGTTTCTGGAATAAGTTCCTGCACGATGTAGGCGCATCCGTAGTAGAAGAACCGTTCCAAAAGTTAGTAAATCAAGGGATGATCCAAGGCCGCAGTAACTTTGTATATCGTATCAAAGATACTCACACCTTCGTTTCACTGAACCTGAAAGACCAATACGAAGTTACTCCGCTTCATGTGGATGTAAACATCGTATCCAATGATATTCTCGATCTGGAAGCATTCAAGGCATGGCGTCCCGAATATGCGGAAGCAGAGTTCATCCTCGAAGACGGAAAATACATCTGCGGATGGGCAGTTGAGAAGATGAGCAAATCAATGTTCAACGTGGTTAACCCGGATATGATTGTAGATAAATACGGCGCGGATACACTTCGTATGTACGAAATGTTCCTCGGTCCGGTGGAGCAATCCAAGCCTTGGGATACGAACGGTATCGACGGTGTACACCGCTTTATCCGTAAGTTCTGGTCGTTGTTCTACAGTCGTACGGACGAGTATCTGGTGAAAGACGAACCTGCAACGAAAGAAGAATTGAAGAGTCTTCACAAGCTGATCAAGAAGGTAACGGGAGATATCGAACAGTTCTCATACAATACCTCTGTCAGCGCATTCATGATTTGTGTCAACGAACTCTCCAATCTGAAATGCAGCAAGAAAGAGATACTGGAACAGCTCATTATCGTTCTCGCTCCTTTCGCTCCGCATGTATGCGAAGAGTTGTGGGATACACTGGGACACGAAACTTCCGTATGCGATGCCGCATGGCCCGCATTCAACGAAGAATATCTGAAAGAAGATACGATCAACTATACCATCTCCTTCAACGGAAAAGCACGCTTCAACATGGAGTTTGACGCTGATGCCGCTTCGGACACCATTCAGGCTGCCGTATTAGCCGACGAACGTTCGCAGAAATGGATCGAAGGCAAAACACCGAAGAAGATCATCGTCGTGCCGAAAAAGATTGTAAACGTAGTAGTATAATAGATTTTAGGCACGGATTACGCGGATTTCACGGTTTTGAGTTATTGAAAAGGCCGCGTTAATCCGTGTAATCCGTGCCTGAAAATAGTATAAGAGAATCTTAATACAAGTTCGCACTATACAGATTTAACCAATAATAAACCAAAATGCGCAAACCAGCAAAGGCGGAAATAATGAGAGAGGTGAAAGATTATATCTACATTACTCTCGGATTGATAAGTTATGCTTTGGGATGGGCGGCGTTCTTGCTACCCTACCAGATAACGACAGGAGGTACTACCGGTATCGGGGCTATCATTTATTACGCAACAGGATTTCCTATCCAGTGGTCGTACTTTATTATCAATGCAGTTCTGATGACATTCGCTATCAAGATATTAGGTCCGCGATTCAGCATAAAGACTACTTACGCTATTTTCATGCTGACCTTCTTGCTGTGGATATTCCAAGTGCTGGTAAATAACTACATACAGACACCTGATATGTCTGCTGACGGGAAACCTCTGCTGCTTGGCAGCGGACAGGACTTTATGGCCTGTATCATCGGTGCGGCTATGTGCGGTGTAGGCCTGGGCATTACTTTCAATTATAACGGAAGTACCGGAGGAACGGATATTATCGCCGCTATTGTCAATAAATACAAAGACGTATCGCTGGGAAGAATGATCATGATTTGTGATGTATTCATCATCAGCTCCTGTTACTTTGTATTCCATGACTGGCGCCGGGTAATCTTCGGTTTCGTCACCCTGTTCATCATCGGTGTCGTGCTCGACTGGATTATCAACAGTGCCCGCCAATCCGTCCAGTTCTTTATCTTCTCCAAGAAGTATGACGAAATAGCCGACCGTATCATCAAAGATACAGACCGCGGAGTAACGGTACTCAACGGCACCGGATGGTATAGCAAAAACGACGTAAAAGTACTGGTCGTACTGGCCAAAAGGCGTCAGTCGCTGGATATCTTCCGACTGGTAAAACGTATCGACCCGAACGCTTTCATCTCACAGAGTTCTGTCATTGGTGTATATGGCGAAGGATTCGATCAGTTGAAAGTGAAATAAACAGGTGAATGAATCCGGATAATTCCGCTAAAACAAGAATAAGACAATGAAACGCAAGCTTGTATTTGCTACTAACAATGCTCATAAACTCGAAGAAGTAGCCGCTATCCTCGGGAATCAGATAGAACTGCTCAGCCTGAATGATATCGACTGTCACACGGACATTCCCGAAACAGCCGAAACACTGGAAGGAAATGCCTTACTGAAATCCTCTTTTATCTACAAAAACTATCATCTGGATTGCTTTGCCGATGACACCGGACTGGAAGTGGAAGCACTGAACGGGGCACCCGGGGTATACTCTGCCCGTTATGCCGAAGGCGAGGGACACGATGCTCAGGCGAATATGCGCAAGCTGCTTCACGAACTGGAAGGAAAAGAGAACCGGAAAGCACAATTCCGTACTGCCATTTCGCTGATTTTAGATGGAAAGGAATATCTCTTTGAAGGAGTGATAAAAGGAGAAATCATCCAAGAAAAACGTGGGGATTCCGGCTTTGGTTATGATCCGATATTCAAACCCGAAGGCTACCAACAGACTTTTGCCGAGCTGGGAAACGAAATAAAGAATAAGATCAGTCACCGTGCACTGGCTGTACAGAAACTTTGTGAGTTTCTGCAACGCTGATTTCCCTGCATTATCCGGGAGGCTGCATAACTTGGCATGAAGTAACTTTCAACAAGTAACAGCATCCAAAGTATTTCTTTACCATATGATACAGAGTTTAATAAAAGATTTTTTGTAATCTTCGCAAGAATATTATTTCTTTGCAAAAAAAATAAAGCGTCATGAAGAAAATTGCATTATTTACTCTCCTTACCTTATTATTGTGTACTTCGTGTGTAACGAAAAAGAAGTTCATGATGACAGAAGCCGCACGTATGGCAAGTATCGATAGCTTGCAGAGCCTGCTGACCGATTGCCGTAATACAGGCGACCAGATGTCGGCACAGATCAAGAAGCTCCTGCGTGATACGACACAGATGGGAAACAGTATCCGCCAGTATCAGAGCATGCTCAGCACTAACATGACCGAACAGGAAAAACTGAATGCCTTGTTGAGTCAGAAGAAAAACGAACTCAGCGAAAGAGAACGCACCATCAACGAGCTACAGGACATGATTAATGCCCAGAACGAGAAAGTGAAGCAACTGCTGAACAGTGTGAAAGACGCCTTACTGGGCTTTAGCACTGAAGAGCTGACCGTTCGCGAGAAAGACGGCAAAGTGTATGTAGCGATGTCGGATAAACTGCTGTTCCAGTCAGGAAGCGCCCGTTTGGACAAACGCGGTGAAGAAGCGCTCGGCAAGTTGGCGGAAGTACTGAATAAGCAAACCGACATTGATGTATTTATTGAAGGCCACACCGACAATAAGCCGATCAACACGGTACAGTTCAAAGATAACTGGGATTTAAGTGTAATCCGTGCTACTTCTGTAGTACGTATCCTGATTAAGAATTACGGTGTAAATCCTTTGCAGATACAGCCCAGTGGCCGTGGCGAATATATGCCTGTTGACGACAATGAAACAGCAGAAGGAAGAAGCAAGAACCGCCGTACGGAAATCATTATGGCTCCGAAGTTGGATAAGCTGTTCCAGATGTTACAGACTTCCGAAGAGGCAAAATAAATATTATTTAGGCACGGATTACACGGATGAACACGGTTTTAAGAGATTGAGTATCTAAAAACCGTGTTCATCCGTGTAATCCGTACCTATTTTTTTATAATTCGGTTCGTCCCGTGCGGACGAATACCTTTTTTACCTGTTAATCCACCTTTATCGTATTCAGACAATTGGCTTTCGTAAAGAACCGGAATGACGTGCCTTTCAGCTTTACCGTCACCGTCTTATCCTTGCCTTCCTTCTCCATATACAACAACACGGTACTTCCATCAGGATTTTCGAATGCCAGTATCTCTTTGGCAGAACCTTCCACCGGACGATAGACAGCACCCGGCAACACAAAATGACTGATATGTTTCATCAGATAATACTCATAAGTAAATCTGAACGTTCTTGATTCAGGGTTCACCACCACCAATGAGTTTTGCCTCCATCCCCAACGACTGATTCCTCCTTCTTCAAGGGAAACATTCCAATAATTGTATATCGAAATACCATTGTCCATATAGTGTTTAAGCAAATCCCATGAATGGAGCATGCCGTTCCAGTCGTTGTGTCCGTCACCACATTCCTGCTCAGTCTGCATCAGTTTCATCTTTGGATAATGCCTTCTCACTTCCTTCACCGCATCCTTTCCTGCCCACTGAAAACCGACTGCCTTGACGTACTTCTTCGCGTTAGAATCCTGCAATATGGTGTCTACCAACAGATAGTTTGCACGCTCCATGGTACCGAACATGACATCCACATTAAGCTTCTTCATCTCAGGTCCCAGATAATCGCCGACAAAGGAAGCTAATCCTTGTGCCGTCCAGCAGCAACTGGGAAAAATCTGTGCCGAGTTGAACTCATTCTGAGGCATTACACCAAAGATGTCAATCCCTGCCTTTCTGTAAGCCTTAATAAACTTCGAGAAATACAGCGCGTATGCTTTCAGATATTCGGGCTTCAGAATAAACATATCCATTCCTTCCCTTCCCGCACGGTCAGCCGGAAGTCCATTGTCAAACTTCGTATTCTTCAACGAAGGATCACACACGGCACTTGCATAATGTTTGTTATGCTTCATCCAGGAAGGAGGGCACCAAGGTGATGCCCAAACCTTTATATCAGCATTCTGAAGTTGTGCGCTCTTTATAAACGGTATCAGAGTCTCTGTATCGTTTTGTATCGAGAAATTCTTCATCTTAAAGTCACCGTTATTCTCATTGTACGAATACCAGTCACGGGAGAAATCGTTTGCTCCTATCGGCATCCGGCAAATAGTGAAATTGGCTCCATAATTCGGAAAAAAAAGCTCTTTCATTATTGACTCGCGGTCAGCGGAAGGCAACAATCCAAGTGACACCCAGCCCAGTTCATTAAAACATGCCCCGAATCCTTCGATTGTCTGCCCTTTGCCATTTGATACGCTTGCCTCCTCCTGAGTTTCGCCATTCATTGCCTTTGTCCGGTCTGTTACCTCTACCCAGCTGTCAATAGGCGAAGTCACAATTTGCCGGTACGTAACCTTCGGTTGTCCCCATGTACTCATTCCCCCCAGAGAGAGGGCAATGAGCACGAAGATATGTTTGTATTTTAACTCCATAAACAGCAACTATTTAACTACAATAGTATTCTTGAAATGAATCCTGTCCGACGAACTGCCGACCTGTATCTCAAACTCTCCCGGTTCTACCACTTTTCTCATATATGCATTGTAAAAAGCCAGTTCGGAAATAGGCAGTTCCAGTGAAACCATTGTTTTTTCTCCCGGTTTAAGGTTGATTTTCTTGAATGCCTTCAATTGCTGGATAGGAGTAGAAATAGAACTGACCATGTCGCGTACATATAGCTGAACGACTTCCTGACCTTCCCGTTTTCCGGTATTTTCCACTTCTACATTCACCATCAGTTTTCCTTTATCAGAGAAGATGGAATCACTCAATGTACAGGTGTTATATTTGAAATCGGTATAGCTCAGACCATATCCGAAGTTGTACAAGGCATGCGGTTTCTCAAAGATATAGTGTCCCTTAGGATCATCCGGCGAACCACCCTGGTCAAACCATTGCTCACGGTCAGTGGGATAATAATTATAATAACAAGGAGTATTACCTGTACTTCTGGGAAAGGATATATTTAAACGTCCCGAAGGATTTACTTTTCCCAGCAGAATCTCAGCCATTGAGTTACCTTGTTGCTCACCCGCGTAGAATTGCACCAATATAGCATCTGCATTTTCCTTTGCCCACGAAAGAACCAACGGTTTACCGGTAATCAGAACTACAATCATAGGTTTGCCTGTTGCCTTCACAGCTTTCATCAGTTCCAGCTGCTTGCCCGGAAGCTCCAATGAAGATAAATCAAACCCTTCACCCGAAGTTACTTTATGATCCTTTGCATTACGCCCCAGCCAATAACTGCGCGTACCCACTGCCACAATTGCCAGATCACTCTTTTCCACCATCTTCACCGCATCGGTAATACCCTCTTCATTCTGGCTCCACCAGTCACAGCCGTCCACATGGTTGACCGTTACTTTCTTGCCGAATACATTTTTGATACCTTCATACAAAGATACACATTCGCGATCTTCCGGATTCACCCATGCATAATCTCCGGCAACTCCATGATCTCCGTTCGGTCCTACCACAGCGATCGATTTGTATTTGGACAAGTCCAACGGCAATATATTATTCTTGTTTTCTAACAATACGGCACTTTCATCCGCTACCTTCTTGGCCAGTTCCACATGTTGCTTGTTACGAACGACCTTGCTGACACTCTTCGGATCACCATAAGGATCGTCAAACAGGCCCAGTTTAAACTTAGCCGTCAAAATACGACGAACGGCACGGTCGATATACATCACATCCAGCTGACCTTTCTCCACCTGACCTTGCAAGGTTTCATACGCCGCGTCCCAAACGTCTATATCAATACCAGCCGTCAGAGCCATTTTAGCAGCAGCTTCGGTGCTGGGAGCTGCCATATGGAATGTTTTCAGACGGTCGACAGAACCCCAGTCAGAATATGCAAAACCTTTAAAGCCCAGTTCTCCACGCAGGATATCGGTCATAAAGTAGGAAGAACCCGTCACAGGGATTCCGTCATAAGCGCTATAGCAACTCATGACCGCAACCGGATCGGCTTCTTTGATGACACGAGCGAAAGGATACATATACAAATTACGCAATTCACGCTCACCACCGGCTACGAAAGCACTGTTCAGTCCGCCTGTAGGCGTACCGTGTGCAACGAAATGCTTGGGCATACATCCTACTCCATTCTTCTGGAAACCGCGAACGAAACCGATCCCCATTTCAGATATAAGGTAAGGATCTTCTCCGAAAGTCTCTTCCACACGTCCCCAGCGCAACTCGCGCGCAATGTCCAACACCGGAGACAAGACCTGACGAATCCCCATCACACGTGCTTCTGCCGCTTCGGCTTCCGTCATCTGGCAGATCAAGTCGGGATTCCATGTGCTCCCCTGTGCGATAGCTTGTGGGAATATAGTACATCCGTTCTGCAAAATACCATGAATACCTTCTGCCGAAGTCAGGATAGGAATACCCAGACGGGTCTCGTTTGCCATATATTCATGTATCTTCTGGTATAAATCGGCGGCTTGCTGAGCCGATATATTCATCTCGTGAGCAGTGCCGAAGCTTTCCCCATTATATGTACCTCCAATATTATTGATATCCCAAGTACAACGCTGCTGCAACTGCCCTACCTTCTCGCGCAAGGTCATCCGGCGCAATAAATCTTCAACACGATCTTCGATCGGAGCATTCTTATCTTTATAAATCGGTCGGTCATCGGCCCAAACTACCGAAACGCCCAGACACAAGGCTAAAACTGTCAATTTAATGATTCGCATGTTTATCTGAATTTATTTGAATACAAAAACGATTTCTTTTTTATTCTCTGTTTACTTTCCCCAGCCGGACGGTTTCTTTCCCATCTTAAAGACCATCGTACCACCGTTCATTATATCCTGGTGAGTGATGAAAAAATCTTTATGTTTCTTTCCATTCAAAGTTACCGACTGAATGTAGATATCTTCGGGAGACTTACGGATGGTCCGGATATGAAAATCCTTATTTCCTGCCAGTTTCAAAGTACACTCATCCAGAAGCGGAGAGCCGATGATATACCGACCGTCGGCAGGATTGACCGGATAGAATCCCATCGCACTGAATACGTACCATGCAGACATCTGACCGCAGTCATCATTTCCGGCATATCCCGAGGATGTATTGTTATACAACGTATTCAGAATATGGCTGACATACTTCTGAGTCTTCCACGGCTGACCTGCAAAGTTATAGAGATAAGCTACGTGATGGCTGGGCTCATTGCCATGTGCATATTGTCCCACAAATCCCGAAGCGTTATGATTCATCTGTTCGCTCTTATAATTGGAAGTAAAGAACGTATCCAGCTTTTGCTCAAAGGCCTTCGTTCCGCCTGTCAGTTCCATCAAAGCCTGAATATTGTGCGGGACATACCAGAAATACTGCCATGCATTTCCTTCGGTGAACGGATGGCCGCCATTTCCACCGTACTGATAAGGATCGAAAGGTTCGATCCATTCTCCCTTGTCATTCTTGGACTGGAAGAACTTCGTTTTCGGATGGAAAAGGTTACGATAATACTCAGAACGTTTATGGAATCGCTCATAATCAGCATCCTTATTCAGTTTCTCAGCCAGTTGTGCGACACACCAGTCATCGAAAGCCTGTTCCAAAGTGATGGAAACCGATTGAGTCTGAATATTTTCAGGCATAAAGCCATACTTCTCCCACACTTCAAAAGGAGAGTTGGGATGTGAGGTTACCGAACTGTTATACACCGCTTCATAGGCTTTTTCCACATCAATCCCGGGAATGCCTTTTAGGATGGCATCAGTAATCACAGGGATGGAATGGTTGCCGATCATACAGTAATTATCCTGCCCCCATAATTGCCAGATAGGCAGGTAACCGTAGTATTCATACTGGCGTATCATGCTCTTCACGAAGTCAGTCACCCGTTCGGGTTCCAGCAGGGTATAGAGAGGATGGGAGGCACGGAAAGTATCCCACAGGGAGAATGTGGTATAATGAGTTTCATTGTCGCCCACTTTACGGGCTGTATAGTCAGCAGCCATGTATTCGCCATTCACGTCAGACATGATATTAGGCTGTATCATCGTGTGGTAAAGAGCCGTATAGAATATCTCTTTCTGGACTTCCGTACCTTTTATTTCAATCTTTCCCAGTTGCTTTTCCCAATCGGCATCCGCAGCAGCCATATAGCGGTCGAAGTCCCAGTGCGGAGCTTCCTGTTCCATGTTCTGACGGGCATTCTCCATAGAGACGGACGAAAGGGCTACCTTACACGTCAGCGGCTTTCCATTCAGCTTGCCGAAACGGAAGCAGCCATGAAGATTAGTGCCGTTGACCACTGCTGTGTTTTCATGGACACGTCCGCCATCTCTCAAGGTAGAAGTAAGGATAGGGCTTGAAAACTCCATATAGAAATAGATTTTACGCAGTTTCGCCCATCCGGTAATGATACGGTAACCTTCCACTGCATGATCATTCAGAATACGGATCTGAGCATTGATAATCCGGCGTCCCCAACTACCTTTATCTGCCGAATGATCCATATCCAGTATAACTTCCGCATCTTTACCGGCGGGGTATTGATAGCGGTGAATACCGTTTCTCTGAGTAGTGGTCAGTTCTACATTGATATTCTCATCCTTCAGCATTACCTGATAATAACCGGGGCTGGCTTTCTCCTCGTCATGGGTGAATGTGGAAGAGGTGCGTCCGCTACTGGTCGGCATCAATGTAACGTCGATCAGGTCCGAAGCTCCCGTACCACTCAGACGGGTATGGCTAAAGCCCAAAATGGTACTCCGGTTATAGTCATACCCGGAAGCATCGCCCCAGTTGGGCGCTTCACTGGTGTCCGGAGAAAGTTGTATCATACCAAACGGTGAGGTTGCCCCCGGATAATTATTACCCGAGAGTCCCCCATCGATGGTCCCAGTTCCAATAAATGGATTTACATATTTAGTGATTTCCCCTGCCTGCAATGTAGCGAGAGTCAATGAAAATGCACATACACTTAAAAGTAATTTCTTCATGGTTCGTGGTGTTTTTATAAGCTATGTTTCCTATATGCTTTTATTCTGCTGTTATTTCAATGAGACGGCTGTTCAGTTGCTGTGTCGTGAAAAGATCCAGTCCGACATTCATCAGATATTCTCCGGAGAAAACCTGATCGTTGCCTTTGAGTGAAGAATTGCTGCCCGGCATCATATTGATTTCTTTCACACGATACATTTTGTTGATATCCAATCCTTGCAGGCGGACAGGCAATGTCTTTTCGGCATAGCGCGGATGGATGTCGAACGCAAATACAGCAGCCGTTTTCTTGTCTTTTCCTACAAACATGGAAGAGGTATGATTGCTTCCGTAAGGAGAAACGAGACGATACATATCGCCTTCCAAAATGACCGGTTTCAGGCGATTGTAGTTCTTCACAGCCTGATCGCAGTACAGATGTTCATTCTGGTTCATATCCTCCAGTTTGATGTCGAAACCTAACTTGCACATCATGGCCACATCGGTACGGAACTTGATGCTGGTTCCACGATTCCAGGTAGTGACGTGGGCACACAGCGTCTTACTCGGGAATACCTGCGAGTACCCCCATTGTATAAACAGGCGCTCGATAGGATCGGTATTGTCGCTCGGCCAGAACTCTGTGAAATACTTCAATGCTTCATAATCGGAGCGTCCGCCGCCACCGGCACACAGCATCATCGGAAGATCGGGATATTTAGCCTTGATCCTATCCAATACCTTGTAGAGTCCACGCACATAATCGATATACAGATGAGACTGCTTATCTTTCAGATACACCGAATAGATATTGGTTATCGGACTGTTGCAGTCCCACTTAAAGAAGGCGATGCCGGGATATTTAGTCATCAGGTTATCGACCACGCCAAATACATGATCCTGTACCTTCGGGTTACTGAGGTCGAGTACCATCTGGTTACGGAAGTAATATTCGTCACGGTTGGGCAGGTGAATCACCCAGTCCTTATGTTTCTCGTAAAGCTCGCTTTTCGGATTCACCATTTCCGGCTCTATCCATATACCGAACTTGATACCTTTCTTATGCGCCTCTTCCACGAGACGTCCTACTCCGTTCGGCAGTTTACCGGCAGTTTCTTCCCAGTCGCCCAGACCCTGATGGTCACTGCTACGGGGATACTTGTTGGCAAACCAGCCATCATCCAGCAAGAACATGTCTACCCCCAGTTTGGTAGCCTCATCCATCAGACCGATCAGTTTGTTTTCATCAAAATCGAAATAGGTAGATTCCCAGTTATTAAGTAAAGTCATACGTGTTTCGTTCCCTTTCTTCACCTGGTGATTGCGCGCCCAGTCATGGAAGCTACGGCTTGCCTCTCCTTTTCCCTGCGTGCTGTACGTGAAATAAAAGTCCGGAGTGCGGAACACTTCCTTTGCGGGCAGACTGTATTCCGAGTCATACGGATTGATTCCGCTGATTATACGCAGTTCGTTCTTGTTGTCTACTTCGAAAGTAAAACGGAAGTTGCCAGTCCATCCGATGGTTCCTACCAATACTTCTCCGGCATTTTCCTGCGAAGGATTATCAAGAGCCAGTTGGAAGAAAGGGGAAACAAACATATTGGCGCGTGCACCCAACTTGGTATCGATTACTTTCTTACCGAAGGCAAGCTCTCTTTCAGTCACATTGGCCTCGTGTGCCCAGTCACCGGAAAACTCGGTCAGGAAATACTTGCTACTGTTCAGGTGAAGCATCGAAGAAGCATACTTACTAAGTATGACAGGCTTCTTCTCTTCGTGGCTGATTTCAGTGAATGTACGGATAATATTCTCTTTGTCATAAGCTACATAATGCAGCTTTACGGTAACAGGATATTTATCATCTTTAAGGGTAATCACCGTCTCGTTGATTCCGTTGCCGGTGTTATTGCTCGAATGATCTACGTATTTCAACAGCAGTGAAGAGTTGTAGTCGTTATGGCGTATGTGAATAGCCGGTTCAAAGTAATCTTCCATACCATGAGTCAGATATGCCTCGGTTCCTTGTGGCAGATACTGGATATCAGAGTCGTGGTGAAGCTTTTTGCCTAAGTATTTCTGATACAGACGTCCGTTATCAGCTACCTGATAGATAAGGCTGGTCCGTTCAGTTTCTATTTTGATAAGCGGCTTGTCAGAAGCCTGCAAAAGAGAAAAAGAACTCAAAAGAAAAAAAAGTAAGAATGCTTTTAATTTCATTGTGTACATTATTATGGTTTATATTTATTCTCTGGTACGGAACGGAGGGACGGGAAGCCCGCTCTTGCCATATAGGTTGCAGACCGGATTATCTGCCCACGCGTAGCAGGCTGCCGTCGGTATTTCTATCCGGTCGGACTGCAGAATGACTTCTTTTCCGCGAATGGTAGCCTGTGCCGGAACAAATTTTCCGTCCGGACCTGCCAGTATAAAGCCTTTCGGCTCACCTTCCCTAGCTACAATTTCCTGATCGAAGCTAAGAATCAGCGTACGTCCCGAAATACGGTATCCCTGATAAGCGGGAACTTCGTACGTACCTTTGTTGTAAGTCTTTGCCAATGCCGCTTGCGCCAGTCGTCTTCCTACCTCCTGCTTGTTCTTCGGGTGGATATCATAATCTTCACCAAGATCGATAGCGCATGCCATACCTGTATTGGGCAAATGCAGCGCATGTGCCTGCGCATCACGGAGAGCCGCCCATTTAGAGTCCGGCTGCACTTCTTCCGGTTTCAGATAATTGGCCAACTGCACAAAGTAGAACGGAAAATCCTGCTTCCATGCTCTTCTCCAGTCTGTAATCATTGACTGGAACAGTACTCTGTATTGTTCATCAAATCCTACGTTATTCTCTCCCTGATACCAGATAGCTCCTTTGATAGGAAAGACTGTAAAAGGGTGTATCATTGCATTGTAAAGTACAGTTGGGTAGCAGGATGTCGGCCATCCGGTTCCTTCGGGAGACAAAGGTCTGGAAGGTGCACCAGTCATCGACACACCGATATGATAGTTCCAGTTGCCTGCCAGGGAAATCTTTTTGCCGTTCGCTTCCATGTACATCTGCCGGGGTTCTCCGTGTATACCGCCTTCGCCGCCATAATCGATGGCACGTATGGTGATCACTCCTCTGCCTGCCTTTGCCAATGCTGCGGGAATCTGATAAGCACGCACCGTATTACATCCCGATGTTCTTCCGATTTCCTTACCGTTAAAGTAAGTAATATCATCATCGTCGATCATGGCCAGATGGAAGGTAATCTCCTTACCGTTCCAGTCAGCAGGTATTTCCACTTCTTTCTGGAACCAGACGGTACCGTCAACATTCAGTCCGCGAGTTTCCCAATAGGCGGGCAGTTCCATCGGTTTCCATTCATTCCCAGTCTGAAGGGCTGATATCCATTGTGGAGTTCCGTCTTTTAATCCGGGGTCCTTAGCATCAAACTGCTGAAGCCATTCGTCCATTTCCCGGTGATAAAGTTCGACAAGCTTCTCTCTCCGGAAACCTGCGCTTTCCATTTCGGCCATCTTTTTCTGGAATCCCATGACCTGCTTCAATGTCTGATGACTTGTCCACGATTCGGCAGGTGTCCCACCCCACGTACAGTCAATCACCCCGACAGGTATATTCAGCTCTTTCCACAATTTACGGGCATAGAAATAAGCAACAGAAGAAAATTCCGGCACAGTAGCGGAACTACATTCCTGCCAGCCGTTCATATTCATTTCTACGTTTTCCTGCGGAGAGAAAGCTACGGTTTTCTTCACTTGCAACAGGCGGATAGAGGGATAGTCAGCATCTGCCACTTCCTGCTCGTAGTTCATTACTTTTCCCCATCCGGCAACAGGCATTTCCATATTCGACTGTCCGGAACAGATCCATACTTCGCCCGACAGGACGTTGTTCAACACCAGTTTCTCCCCATCCGAGACAGTTATCTGATAAGGTCCTCCGGCAGACGGAGTCGGGACTTCTATCGTAAAATGACCGTCGGCTGCCGCTTGGGTCGTATATTTTTCATTATTCCAGCTCACCTTTACGGTCACCTGTTTACCGGCCTTCGCTTTTCCCGGTAAAGTCAGCCGGCTGTTTTGCTGAATGACCATATTATCGGTAAAAAATGAGGGTAGTGTAACCTTAGCCTGCGCAAAGGCCGCCACACATAACGATAAGAGTGTTAATTGGTATTTTTTCATTTTTCGGTTATTTAAATTCAAATAATTGCACATCTTTAGAGGGTACAGTTACTTCGAGCTGTCCTTCGGCAGAAGTCTCGTTGCCGCTCCATAATTCTTTCACCTGATAGCTGCGTGCTTTATCCAGCCCTATTCTTTCCAATGAGAGCGTAGTAGTCTGTTCCTGATCCGAATAGTTGAATACCGCACAATGGAAACGACCGTCAGGAGTCTGTCTTACAAAGATATGTTCCGACTTTTCCCCGTTTCCTTCTACCGGACGGAACACTTCTCCTGTTGCCACAGCATTTACCTCCGGATTCGTCAGGTATTTCTGTGACTTCTCTTTACCGTCTTTTCCCCCGCCTGCACTGAAATCATCTCCTGTAATGTAAATGCCGGTAATGACACCCGAAGTAATACGGGCACGGTTTTCCCCGTCAGTGGCATCTCTCAGCACGATATGATCGGCATCATTATATTGGTAGATATACTTCTGCCACCAGCCGTATGAAAGAGCATTCAATGTATATTCGGTATCCTTGATCTGATTCCAGGCATCACAGGCTATTCTGCGTGATTGCGCATACTGGGCAGGGAAGACAGGAGAAATGGACAGGTTGATATACATATCGCCAAAGTACTGGTTGAGCAACTTCATGCCATAATTATATCCTTGTATACCTGTCTTGATTTCGGGATTATACCATCTGTCGGCTTCCATTGCA
Source organism: Bacteroides sp. HMSC067B03 (assembly GCF_001811315.1). NCBI lineage: Bacteria > Pseudomonadati > Bacteroidota > Bacteroidia > Bacteroidales > Bacteroidaceae > Bacteroides > Bacteroides sp. HMSC067B03. The sequence goes on from NZ_KV804412.1 coordinate 101,279, forward strand.
CCGTGTGTCATAAAGTCCATCTTTACATACTCAAATCCGGCACGGTGGAATAAACCGGAAGTCTTTTTCATCATAGCCTCCACTGCCGGATGCGTAGGGTCGACCGCATAAGCGCCATCCAGCTCCTGCGGCTTTCCGTTGGCATAGAGATAGATATCTTTGTACTTATATTCCGGTGCGGCATCCACCGTCCGTTCCGGGTCGCGTGCCCAGTCGGTGAACGGAGTCCAGTAGATACCACCGATCTGCCCGTTCGACTTACACTTTTCGATAAAGGATTTCAGCTGTTCTTCATTCATACAGTCCCAACCGGAATCCAGACCGATATAAACAGTCTGGTCGGGGTTTACGAAATGATTATTTTGCAGATTCTCCTTGAAGTAGTCGGAGACTTCCATCGCTTTCTCATACGTCAGGTTGAATTGTAATGCCCCCCAGCTGTTCCAACCAAATGGAACAGCTTTCTCCCATGCTTTGGGAGGGGCAATTACAGCGTTGGCTTTCGCATACGCTTCCAGTCCATCGCACCAATTTTCAAAGAAACCCAAAAAAACTTTAGGGGATTTAATCTTTTTACCTACTAATGCACCGTGAACTTTCACATCACGGGTCTGCTCATCTGCTATGCCCCCAAAACATACCAGCGAACCTATATTATCATTCATTCCCTTGCCTATCGAAACAGCTGTTTTCCAGTTGTCATGTTCTACGGAACCGATTACCAGGCCGTTCCGGCTTTCATTATTGAATATGGCTGTTACTTCATAACTAACCAACGTATCGAAACCAAGCGGATGAGACTGATATCTGATCCATTTGTCATTGTCGAACGGAACAAAAAGGGCACGGTTGTCACCTGCCTGCAAGAATCCGGAAATGGAATCGACATTGACCGGAGCCATTTTGGCGGAACTGATTTCCTCTTTCGCTTCTACCGTGAAGTCGGTCAGTATATATTCTTTATCCGGATAAAGATAGAAATACTGGGTCAGTTCAGGAAGTTCCTTATCCGTGTATTCTACCTTATATATATGTCCCTTCCCGAAAGAATCGGATACTTTGCCCGTACTGATTTTATGGCGGGCATAATCACTCGTCTTTATTTCCCTCCCTTCCCATTGATAGGAAGCATACATTCCGTTACAAATATTTTTTGACTTATAGGTGAGTGATATACCACCTTCCTGATCGTCATAAGTTATATTCCATACATCGGTAGAGAACGTTCCGCCTCCACCCGCACAGTTAGAAAAGAAAAGAAACAGAAGAAGCATCAGGGATACTCCGGACATTTTTTGTAGTAGCAGCTTTTGGTTTTTCATATGGTATAATATTCTAGTGTAAAAAAATAAAGCATACCCGAATAAGAAACTTTTTTTCTCTTATTAAGGTATGCCACAAAGGTAAGGATTGGCAACTCCTTTACTATGTACAAACGATTCAAAAAATGATAAAAATACGGCAAATAAGCTCCAATGCGGGCTAAGAGAGGTATTTTATCTATTTTGTTCCCGCTCCTGCATCGACATTCTTTATCTCCTGCGTGATAACGATCTGCTTGCCGGATTGGTATTGTTTCTCAAAATCTTTGGGGGTCATGCCGAATTGTTTCAGGAACAACTTGCTGAAATAAGACGGTGAATTGATACCGACCATGTAGCAGATATCTCCGATACGGTATTTCCCTTCCTGAATAAATTCGGCTGCCTTTTTTAGCTTGATCAACCGGATAAAATCAAGCGGAGACAAGTTGAACAGCGTCTTGATTTTCCTTAACAAACTGGAACGGCTCATACAGAGTATGTCTGCCATACGTTCTACACCGAAGTTGTCATCGGTTATATTATCTTCAATCACTTTGATCACCTTATTCATAAATTCTTCGTCCGCCTTATTCATCTGCATATTGTTGACGGAGAAGAACGGGCGTTTTGCGAAAGCTTCTCTCTCCCTGCGCCTATTGTCGAGCAAAGACAGGACTTGTTCTTTCAGATAATTGAAAGAGAAAGGTTTCTCCACATAGGCTTCCGCACCATATTTCAGACCGTTGATCTTGCTGTCGATATCATTTTTAGCTGTCAGGAAGATGATAGGGATATGAGAAAGTTCCATGTCCGATTTTACTTCCTTGCAAAGTTGGTAGCCATCCATTACAGGCATCATGATATCACTGATGATCAAGTCTATATGGCTGCTCCGCAATATTTCCAGCGCTTCTACCCCGTTCATCGCTGTCTCTACGGTAAAGCTTTCCTGCAAGCGTTCGTGAATAAAGGTCAGCATGCTTTCATTGTCTTCCACCAGCAGGAGGGTATATCCATATATATCTGTCGTGACGGGGGTATGTTCATCCAGTTCGACAATGTCCTTCTGTATGGTTTTATGGTTTTCCAGTTTCATGCCTTCCATATTCAAAGGAATGGTCAGTACAAAAACATTATTCTCCTGATTGGTATCCAGATAGATGGTACCTTTGTGCAATGACGCCAACGAACGTGCCAGAGACAATCCGATCCCCACCCCGTTGCGAGGCTTCTCTTTTCTGTCCACCTGATAGAAGGGTTCGAATATATACTGGCTGACTTCTGCCGGAATCTTGTTTCCGTCACTGGTGACACGAATCGTAAAGCTGCCCTCTCCCTTTTCCAGTTCCACAAGTACATTCCGGCTGGCATATTTCAACGCATTATTGAGCAGGTTGCTCAGTATCTTGGTTATCGCTTCTTTATCCACAGCTGCCCATACCTGCTCGTCTGTCGATTTCAACTGCAATTCTTTGCGGTTCAAACTGAACGTCACTTCAAAGCGTTCCACGATTCCGGCAAGAAGTTCGGTAATATCCACACTCTCAAATTTCATGGTCAGCTTGTTGGCGCCAATCTTCTGGAAGTCCAGCAGTTGCCCGGTAAGTTCCAGCAGGCGTTTGGTGTTCTGAACCATCACACTGATATATTTCTTCATCTTGGGTTCCTGTATTTCCATTTCCCCAATGGCTTCAAGGGGACCGTTGATCAGGGTCAAAGGAGTACGTACTTCATGCGCTATCTCTGTGAAGAAGTCTACTTTGGATTCGTACAGTTCTTTCTCCTTTTCAATCTCGAACAGCTTTTGCCGCTCTTCCAGTTGTTTCTCCTTGCGGCGTTTATACCATAAGATGACACCTACCACAATGAGGATAATACATACGGTATATACAATGTACGCAATGACAGACTGCCACCACGGAGGAAGAATGATAATAGACAGAGAGCGTGTGGACGACTCGGACTTATTGCCGTGAGTAGCCTGCACCCGGAAGGTATATTTTCCCGGCGGAAGTTTGGCATACGAGATATTCTGATTGCTGGCTGCCCGTACCCAATCCCTGTCAAGTGGTTCCATACGATAATAGTATTGGTTGGACTCGGCAGTAGAGTAACTGAGCAAAGCCACGTCAAAACTGATATTGGACTGGTCGTAAGGCAATACAATTTCATCCGTATGTACGATGCATTGTTTTAAGGGTGAGGCGGGAGTATGAACCGTTACCTCCTTATTATATATACTAAACTTGGAAATGTAGACAGGAGGGAGCGGCTTCTCTTCTTCCTGAACCGTAGGGTCAAAAGCGATCAATCCGTCCACCCCGCCAAAATAGAATCGTCCATCCTGAGCTTTCAACGCCGACTGATAATTGAACTGGTTGCCCAACAGCCCGTCTTTGTTGGTAAAAACACGTATATCCTTACTCTCAGGATTAAACCTGACCAATCCTTTATTGGTGCCAAACCACAGATTTCCGGCATCGTCCTCCAAGATGTTATAAGCGACATCGTCCGGTAGTCCGTCTTCGATACTGAAAGTCGTAAAGTCATCCTGTGCTTCATTATACCTGCATATACCGCCACGGTCGGTAGAGAACCATATATTCCCCTTGCTGTCCTGCATGATGGAGCTGACGGAGTTCGAACTTAGAGAGTTGTCCACTCCTTCTTTATAAGAATAATTCTTATAAGAATTGGTTTTAGGATCACATTTCCATACACCATTTCCCATAGTAGCAAGCCAAATTATGCCATCTTTGGACTCCATTATATCAAAAACCCAGTTATATCCTACTTCTTCCACACGACGAAACTTCCTTTCCTTAGGTTGTGACACATATAATCCCCATCCAGGTCCTATCCAGGTACGACCTTTACTATCTTTTAAAAAACTATATACACTTCCTTCTTCAATATTCAATTCCTTATCACTGATATATTTAAGATGTTCACCAGGTATACTGATATCATTCATTCCTTGTTTAAATAATCCAACATATATATGATTTTCATAATGTTTTACTGATAGTGTAATGAGACGACCTGGAACATTATCATGTATCTGATGTACTTTACCTGTTCGAGGGTCCAATACATTAACACCATTATCTTCAGTACCTATCCAAATACACCCATTATTATCCTCTGCTAATCCACGGATACGTTTGGTATTCAAAGAATGTGAATCGCTCCCCGGTACGTATTTATCAAAAGTCAAGATACGATTAGGCAGATAGTTGACACCTCCAAACATTGTCCCGATCCAAATTCCTCCTTCATGATCTTTGTAAATAGAATAAATACTATTATCCGACAGGCTAAATGAACGCATCAAGTCTTCTTTCAAATGAATAACATTATTTTCTTTCTCATTAATAATGAAAATTCCATGAAGAGAGCCTACCCAAATTTCATCTCCGAAACACATCACATCTCGCAAAAATGTCTTTTTCTCACCAAGGAACGAAACTTCACTCAATTCATCTGTTCGAGTATTATATTTCAGCAAATCTCCTTCATGTATTCCCAAGATAGCATTCTCCTTCTGAAAACAAATACTTATAATTGTTTTGCCAATTAACGAACGTCCCATTCGGTCTGCCAGATATTGTTCAAACTTATCATCCCGATAATTATACTTGAATAAACCCACTCCTGAAGTGCCTACCCATACTTCACCCTGCTCATTGATACAAATACATTCCGGATTATTATTTTTTAAATTGTCTTTATCTAACAAAGAATAATGATGAACCTTTCCGTCTTTATAACGAAAAAGTCCCTGATCAGGAATCAACACCCAAATATTATCTAGTGAATCAGATAGGATTTCCGCTACCCAGTTATCAAGAGTTATTCCTTCTGATGAAGCTATTTTGAAACGTTTAAATACATCGACCGCCGGATTATATATATAAACTCCTCTGTCTGTACCAACCCATAAATTCCTTTCTTTATCCTCAAAAAGAGCACCAATATTATGATTACCCGTACCCTCCTCCAAATCATCACAATCAAATTGAAGAATGGAAGTTCCGTCATAGCGGTTGAGTCCGTTTTTTGTCCCAAACCACATAAATCCATAGCTATCCTGCAAGATTGCTTTTACATTACTTGCCGACAATCCATTTTCTCCATTGACATGAGTGAAATAAAAATCGGAACGTTCCTGCGCACGAACGACACAGATAGAGAGTAACAACAAATAGTTCAGGAGGAACAATCGCATCAGGTGTTTTTTCATATATTATAGAGCTATTATGTTTGCTATGCGGGCAAATATACGCCAAAAAATGGTACGCAGAAAGCAGTTGACGCATTTGTTTCAGTAATAGCCGCATTTGTGCATTTTTTAAATAACCTTCCCGGATACCTTTGCAGCATCATTGAATAACTATTTTATAACATGAGAAACATAACGAGATCATTAGGCCTGATTATCGGGGCCGCACTTCTGTTTAGTGGTTGCCTGCCATCGGAGGCGACCGAAGATACGATGAAATTATGGTATGACAAACCCGCCGACGAATGGATGAAATCTCTTCCTTTAGGAAACGGTCGTCTCGGAGCAATGGTATATGGTGGCGTGGAAACAGAAACCATCGGCCTGAACGAATCGACTATGTGGTCGGGAGAGTACGACGAACATCAACAACGTCCGTTGGGAAGAGAAAAACTCGACCAGATACGGAAGCTGTTTTTTGAAAACAACCTCGCCGAAGGCAACCACATTGCCGGAAATACGATGGCAGGAAGTCCTCATTCCGCCGGAACGCATCTTCCGATCGGTGACTTGAAACTGAATTTCACCTACCCGGAAGGAGAATTATCGGACTATCATCACGAACTGGACTTAACTACCGCCGTCAATACCGTCACCTACAAAGTAGGCGATACAGAATATACCCGCCAGTGCATCGCCTCCAATCCGGATGACGTAATTGCGATGCATATAAAAGCCAGCCGTCCGGAATCCATCACAGTGGAACTGGAACTGCAGCTACTCCGGAATGCGGAAGTCGTAGCTTCCGGCAATCAACTGATTTATACCGGCAATGCCGAATTTGAAAAACACGGCAGAGGAGGCGTATTGTTTGAAGGACGCATCGCCGCAGAGATAAAAGGAGGGACCATCAAAGCGGACGGAAAGAAACTTCTCATCGACAAGGCTACGGAAGTACTCTTACTGTCTGACGTACGTACCAATTATAAGAATACGACATTTGCAGGATACGACTATCAGCAAAAATGCAAGGAAACAATTGAAGCAGCCTCCAAAAAGAGTTTCAAGACACTGAGAAATACACATGTAGAAGACTATACCCCACTTTTCTCCCGGGTAGCCCTCTCGTTCGGAGACAATGGAAAATTCAGCCATTTACCAAACGACCAGCGCTGGGCACGAGTGAAAGCAGGAGAATCTGATCCGGGACTGGACGCTTTATTCTTCCAGTATGCCCGTTATCTGCTGATTTCGTCTTCACGTCCCAACTCTCCGCTACCCGTAGCACTGCAAGGGTTCTTCAATGATAATCTGGCTTGCCACATGGGCTGGACGAACGATTATCATCTGGATATCAATACGGAACAGAACTACTGGATCGCCAATGTAGGTAACCTGCCCGAGTGTCATCTCCCGCTTTTCGACTATATCAAAGACCTGTCTGTACATGGTTCAAAAATAGCTCAGGACTTATATGGCTGCAAAGGATGGACCGCCCACACTACATCGAATCCGTGGGGATACGCAGCCGTATCAGGCAGTATTCTCTGGGGACTGTTCCCGACTGCCTCTTCGTGGATCACTTCTCACGTGTGGACACAGTACGAATATACACAAGACAAAAACTTCCTGAAAGAAACCGCTTATCCTTTATTAAAGAGCAACGCTGAATTTCTGCTGGATTATATGGTGACAGATCCCCGGAACAATTACCTCGTGACGGGTCCCAGCATCTCACCGGAGAACAGTTTCCGCTATCAGGGGCAAGAGTTTTGCGCATCCATGATGCCGACCTGCGACCGTGTACTGGTTTATGAGATATTCTCCGCATGCCTGAAATCTACGGAAATATTGAATGTCGATGCTGCATTTGCCGACAGCCTCCGTACCGCCATCAGCAAACTCCCTCCTTTCCGCATCAGTGCCAACGGAGGAGTACAGGAATGGTTCGAAGACTACGAAGAAGCACATCCCAACCACCGTCACACCACACACTTGTTATCGCTCTATCCTTATTCGCAGATTACATTAAATAAAACACCCGAACTGGCGAATGCAGCCCGCATCACTATTGAAAGACGTCTGGCCGCCAAAGACTGGGAAGATACGGAATGGAGTCGTGCCAATATGATTTGCTTCTATGCCCGCCTGAAAGATCCGATAAAAGCATACAACAGTGTAAAGCAGTTATTAGGACCATTATCCCGCGAAAACATGTTCACTGTCTCTCCTGCCGGAATTGCCGGAGCAGGTGAAGATATCTTCGCCTTCGACGGAAACACAGCCGGAGCCGCAGGCATCGCAGAAATGTTGCTGCAAGGCTACGATAACCGGATTGAACTGCTTCCCTGTCTGCCGGAAGAATGGAAAAACGGAAGCTTCAAAGGACTTTGCGCCCGCGGTGGAATCGAACTGGATGCAAGCTGGAAAAATGCTCAGATAGAACAGACAGAATTAAGGGCATCCGTCCCGGCTGAATTCTCTTTCCGCATTTCAAATGCAAGTGCATATAACTGGAAAATGAACAAGAAAACATTCACACCGGAAATAAATGCGGACGGTTCGGTACAGATCAGTATGAATGCGGGAGATAAACTCACTGTTTCGCTGTAAAGGGAGTACTTGATCAATTAGTTTCTAGTACCGGAGTTGTCCGTTCCTAGTATGCGACCAAACGGAACAAAGTAACAGCCTTGCTTGTGCCAAGCCTTTGGCACAGTTATGCCACCCTATTGGCACGGTTATGCCAAGCCTTTGGCACAGTTGTGCCAAAGGGATGGTACAAGCAAGAGCATACTATAAACTAATTTCAATAGCCTGTCGGCTACTCTTTAAAAAGAGCTTTTGCGGCAGACAATAGCGCGATATGGAAATAGTACGAGTTAAAACCTGCAGGACTCATAAAATAACAGGTATTATTCCCTATTTTGGCGCATTCTGACTAAAGTTTGCAGCATTCGTACTCAGATTTAAACCAGCTTTATCGTACGTTTGCAACACCAGATAACTAAAAAAAGAATAGATTAACCTTAAAAAATTAGGAGGAATTTACTATGAGTAAATATGTAAGTAAATTATCGAAAGTGGGTATATCGCTGTTTGCAGTCTTTTGCATGATGGCATGTCACACCGGAGAAATCGATCACAATTATGAGAACATGGTTTATGTCAATCAGAACTCATTGAACCTGTTCTTCGGAGATACGGAGCAACTGACCGCAAGCCCCACCGAAAGTACGTTTGAATGGACAAGTGAAGACCCATCTGTCGCCACAGTAAACAATAAAGGACTGGTAACCGCTACCGGAGTCGGCAACACACAAATCATCATTACGCAAGGAGAATGGACCCAAACAGTAGATGTAACCGTAAGCTTGCCCACATCCAAAGAAGTACTGGCACGCGCAGGAAATAAACGTGTTTTGATAGAAGTGACTATCGACAACGAAAAAGTTCAGAAAATGAACGTCGTATGCAATAACAACGACAGCTCTATCGAAGAAGATGTAAACTACAAAAGCGGCGTATTCAAATTCTATTATGACGACCTGGAAGAAAATAAAAAGTACGACTTTACAGTGACTTGTATAGACCGGTATGGAAATCAATCAAAACCGATCAACGTCTCTGCCAATGTGTACGGCGAATCATTCCAATCTACGCTGAGCAACCGTACGGTAGAAGTAGCTACCCGCTTCGGTAACGGACTGGTGGTGAAATGGAAAGACAGACCGGGAAGCTGTGTACTGAACTACAAAGACGAAGCAGGAAAAGAAGTAACCAAATACATCACTTCCGGTGAAACAAATTCTTATTTATTGGATTTCGGTTCCGACTTATCATACGCAACTTATGCAGTTCCCGAAAGTAATGCCGCAGATACATTCTATGTGGCCCCTGCCATACTGGACAATTATGAGGACCTGCGTTCCATCCTTTCCGCTTCTGAAACCCGCGAGATTTCCGTTTTCAATTTCGACTTGGGAGGTGAAGGCATAGGTTATCATGACAACAGCGCTAACAATGAGGCCGGCTACAACTACCGGTCGGAAAAAGGTGACGACAACAGCCCCGGTGTGGATTTGGAATTCGGTATGAACATCGGATACACCGGCGAAGGCGAATGGCAGATGTTTACTCTCGACGTACAAGACGCAGGTACATACGCGTTCGACCTGTTCCGTTCTGTCAACAACGGTAACGGCGGATACTATTCGCTGGAAGTGGACGGTGTGCCAACCAATTCCGTATATATGATAAATGACAATGACTGGAGCGCCTTCAAATGGCAACATGCTACTTATCCCGAAAATCAACCCAAACTTCACTTCACGAAAGGAAAACACACAGTGAAACTTGTCATTGGCGAGGGAGGTAACTTCAACTATAAATTCATACGTTTCACTTACGAATAATTAATGTTATATCAATATTATGAAGAAAAATTTAATACACCAAATTCTTTTTTTATTGTGCATAGGAGGATGTGCCCTGACAATCATCATCGCATCTTCCTGTGAAGATAAAACATCGGCTCAGGTACACAATCCCAATGAACCGATCACAGTCACTAATTTTTATCCGGACTCAGGTGGCATCGCTACGCAAGTGATTCTGAACGGGGAAAACTTCGGAACTGATTTGGAAAACATTGAGGTTTATTTTAATAATAAGAAAGCGGCATTAGTCGGCTCCTTGGGAAATAAGCTTTATGTCATTACTCCGCGCCGTCCGGGCGACGGTATGCCGGATGACGGTGATCCGGATCACGATCAGGTGGAAATCACCGTTAAAGTAGGCGAACAGTCGGCTGTATACGATAAGAAATTCGATTATCACATTCAGACGGTAGTTACCACATTGTGCGGACGTCCCGGCACAAGTGGCGTCAAAGTAGGTACACTGGGCGAAACGGAATTCCCTGAAGTCGGTTTCCTGGCTATTGATGCCGAAGATAATCTCTTTGTATGTCCGCGCGAACTGTGGGGAGCCAACAAACTGATTCTGATCAATGAAAAAGAAAACCAGTCTTCTATCATTATCGACAACGCAGGCCAATATCCGCTGAACCAGCCATGTATCATAGACAACGGATTAGGATTAGTGATTCCTACTGACGGTGGTAATACATTCTGGTCGGTCAACTCGATAGACTTCTGGACGCCCCGAAGAAGGGATTACATGGCAGCCGATGGAGAAGATGCAAGTAAAGTGAACACTACTTACAAACACTCATTCGCTTATTGCGAACTGGACAATCACTTCTACTGCCGTACCAAAGATGCCAACTTCTTCCTGAAGATTGACGGAAAAACAGGATATGCCTGGGTAATAGAAGTAGGCAATAATGATTTGTTAGCTACCTCTGACTGTTATATGACTTTCAGCCGGAAAGATCCGAAGAAACTCTACATGGCATTTACCAACCAGCATTGTATCGGTGTGTTTGAAGATATCACCGACCCAACCCGTGAAGGAAACTTCAGAATATATGCAGGAGACAAAGGACGTGCAGGACACGCTGACGGACAGGAGACAGAAGCACAGTTCAACAGCCCCCGCCAATTAGTATTGGACGAAGAAGAAAACCTCTACATTGCTGACTCCGGAAATCATTGTATTCGTAAAGTGACTCCCGAAGGTGTAGTCAGCACAGTAATCGGTAACCCGAACAGTTCGGGATATAAAGACGGAACGCCGGAAATCGCACTCTTCACCGAACCGTGGGGACTTGCCATCGACAGCGAAGGTACTATCTACATCGGCGACAAGGACAACCGTTGTGTCCGCAAACTCTCTATTGAATAACGCAGTAGGTCATTATAAACAATAACACTATGAAACATTTATATATTATAACCGCTTTTCTGCTCTGCTGCCTCTGCATCAAAGCACAAGAGCCAACCCAAAAAGAAAGTACAATCACCATTTCAGGTACGGTACTCGATGAATTCAACGCCCCGATTCCGGGTGCCAACGTCTTTTTGAAAGACCGTCCCGGTGTAGGTACCGTTACCAACATGGACGGTAAGTTTACCATCAAAGGAGCACAAATGGGCGATGTGATCACTCTGTCATTCCTTGGCTATGAAAAACAAGAAGTGAGAATTGACTCCAGACTGGACCGGAAAAACGCACAATTCAAACTGAAGCCTTCGACCAATACACTGGAAGAAACGGTGGTTGTAGGACTCGGCTCACAACGAAAAGTCAGCGTAGTAGGTGCCATAACGAATGTAGACGTAAAAGACCTGCAAACACCGGCTACCTCTATTCCCAATATGTTAGGCGGACGTGTACCGGGTATTATTTCCCTGCAAAACAGTGGTGAACCGGGAAAAAACATCTCTGAATTCTGGGTACGTGGTATCGGAACTTTCGGTGCCAACCAAGGTGCACTGGTACTGATTGACGGACTGGAAGGCAGCTTAAGTCAAATTGATCCGGCGGATATTGAGAGCTTCTCGGTATTGAAAGATGCTTCCGCCACAGCCGTTTACGGTACACGTGGTGCCAACGGTGTCGTACTGGTCACTACCAAACGCGGTGAAGTGGACAAACTGAAAATTACGGGACGTGCCAACCTGACCGTTTCCCACTTACAGAATATGCCCGAATACCTCGGTGCCTATGACTATGCAACGCTTGCCAACGAAGCAAAACTGGCTCGCGGCGAAGAAGCACTTTATTCGCCGATGGCGCTCGACCTGATCAAGTATCAGCTGGACCCCGATCTTTACCCGAATGTAAACTGGCGCGACCAGATTCTGAACAAGAATTCCCTGCAACAGACCTACTATATGAGTGCCCGTGGCGGTGGTAGTGTAGCCCGTTATTTCTTCAGCTTGGGTATGTCCAATGAAGACGCTGCCTACAAACAGGAAAAAAGCTCTAAATACAGTACTGACGTAGCTTATCGTACTTATAACTATCGTAGTAATATCGACGTCAACCTGACCAAGACAACTACTGCCTATCTGGGTACGGAAGGTTATCTGTCTGAAAAGACCGAACCGGGAAACGTTTCGACTGACGCACTCTGGAGCGCCCAGCAAAGACTGACTCCGTTGACGATTCCTCTGCAATACTCTACCGGAGAACTGCCGGCATGGGGAGCAAACAACGAATACTCTCCCTACGTCATGCTGAACCACACCGGAAAAGCGAAATGGCGCAGATTCACAAACAAAGTGACACTGGCTGTTACTCAGGATTTGCCTTTCATCACCAAAGGACTGAAGTTAAGGGCACAGATTGCTTACGACTCGGAAAGTTATCTGAAAGAAATACGTAAAGTACTGCCGGAAATGTACTATGCCAGCGGACGTACTGTAGATGGTACTTTAATTATGCGCAAAGTAGTAGATGCCCAAACTGCCACCTATAATAAGGATGAAGAGTCACAATGGAATAAGCTGCATTTTGAATCTACTCTAAACTATGACCGTGCATTCGGTGATCATCGTGTCGGCGGTTTGGTTTACTATTATATGAGCAGCTATCAAAGCACATGGTGCGATATACACGGTTATAATTGTAATGTAAATGTAGATAATGTACCTAAACGCTACCAAGGCTTATCCGGTCGTTTAACATACGGATTCCGTGATACATATATGATTGATTTGAACTTCGGTTATACCGGTTCCGAGAATTTCCAGAAAGGACGTCGTTTTGGCTTCTTCCCCTCCGTTGCCCTTGGTTGGGTACCGACCAATTATGATTTCGTACGCGAAACATTGCCTTGGTTGAGTTTTTTGAAAATCAGAGGATCATGGGGTTCGGTAGGTAACGACCGTATTACCAACAAACGTTTTCCCTATCTAACTATTATGAATGAAAATGCTAATAAAGGATGGAACGGAAGCAGTGGTGTAACGGAGCAGTCAGTCGGTGCCGATAACCTTCAATGGGAAAAAGCTATCAAACTGGATTTGGGTATTGAAGGAAAATTATTCAACGAACAGGTAGACTTTACAGTAGACTTTTTCCGCGATACCCGCAACGACATCTTCCAACAACGCACGATGGTACCCGACTATATCGGATTGGCAGAACAACCTTTCGGAAACGTGGGTAGCATGGTCAGCTACGGAGCCGACGGAAACATTTCATTCACACAGGATATTGGTAAAGACTTCTCGTTTACCCTTCGTGGTAACTTTACGTACACAGCCAATATGGTGAAAAACTGGGAAGAAGCTTTCCAAAAATATTCTTATCAGGAAAGAGCAGACAAACCTTACGAATATTATGCCGGCTACATCGCATTAGGATTGTTCCGCGATGAAGACGATGTGAAGTTCAGTCCCGACCAGAGCGGAATTGCCGGACGTAAAGTACTCCCGGGTGATATCAAATACAAAGATGTGAATGGTGACGGTGTTATCAACTCCGACGACCAGGTGCCTCTTTCTTACAAGGCGAACTATCCGCGTCTGATGTACGGATTCGGTGGAGAAGTACGCTGGAAAAAACTGACACTGGGATTCTTATTCAAAGGAACAGGCAATGTAGACAACTTCTGTGTGGATGGCTACAAAGCATTCGGATTCCTCCCATTCTCTTCCGGAGAAACAGGAAATACACTGGCTATCACCGCCAATCAAGCAAACCGCTGGACACCGCGCGAAATATCGGGCGATGCGTCCACCGAAAATCCGAACGCTATGTTCCCGCGTCTTTCTTACGGAAATGACCACAACAGTACACAGCCTTCTACGTTCTGGAAAGCCAATGTCCGCTACTTGCGTTTGCAGGAAATCAACCTCAACTACAACCTGAGTGCCGGCAAGATTCTGAAACAACTGGGTGTTTCGTCACTCGACTTACAGTTTGTAGCTTCCAACATCTGCGTATGGAGCCCATTCAAACATTTCGATCCGGAACAGGCATATTACAACGGAGGAGCCTATCCTATACCGGCCCGCTATGCTTTTCAGATGTATATTAACTTCTAAAAATAATGAATCGTATGAAAACCAAAATAAGCCAGATTATATCGAAGGGGCTTCTCTTCGCATTTATCGTCCTGTTAGGCTCTTGCAATTACCTGGACGTAGACCAATATTTCGACGATACACTGAAGTTTGATTCCGTATTCACACAGAAACGTTATTTTGAAGCGTACCTGTGGGGTGCAGCCGGACAATTGCCCGACGAAAGCAGAATCTTCGGTCACGAATATGCACCGGGCATTACTGCCGGCGATGATATCTTCACTGTAATGAGCAGCGACATCTTCCGCGGATCAGCTTTTGCACTGGGATATGTGAATCCTGATAATCTGAGAGGTATGAACGTCTGGAGTGACATGTACAAAGTAATCCGTAAAGCCAACCTGATGTTGGCACGTATGGACGAATGTCAGGATATGACAGCACTCGACCGCCGTAATTATACCGGCTATATTCACTTCCTGCGCGGTTACGCCTATTATCATATTCTGATGACTTGCGGCCCTGCTATTCTTGTAGGCGATGAAATATTCGAAAGTAACCTGGACGGCCCTGCTTACAACACTTATCGTGCCACTTATGACGAGACAGTAGAATACATCTGCTCGGAACTGGAAACAGCAGCGGCATACCTTCCGTTAAAAGCCTCTATCGCACAGTTTGAACGCCCCACAAAGGGAGCCGCTTACGCGCTGATAGCCCGTCTCCGCCTGCATGCCGCTTCACCGCTTTTCAACGGAACATCCACTGCCCGCCTCTACTTCGGCAACTGGAAACGTACTTACGATAAAGAATATTACATCAATCAAAACTATAGCGAAGAAAAATGGGCATTAGCTGCTGCTGCCTGCAAACGGGTGATTGATATGAATGTCTACGAACTGTTCACAGTGAGCAAAGACCAGAACACTCCGCAACTGCCGGCAGGTGTTCCTACAGAAAACTTCCCGAATGGAGCCGGAGGCATCGACCCGTTCAAGTCCTATTCTCACATGTTCACAGGAGACGAACCGTTCAAGAACAATAATGAAGTTATCTGGGGACGTATCTCCGAAGAGGTAAAAGGATATACACAACAATCGTTCCCGCAATATATGGGTGGATACAACGGTATGGGGCTGACACAGAAAATGATCGATGCTTACCGTATGGAAGACGGAAAAACAATCGAAGAAGCCATGGCAGTCGGAGAATATAAAGAAGGCCCTAACGACTTTACTTCCGGACCTCGTGATTTCTCGGACTATCATCTCAACGGCAATATCTGGCAGATGTATGCCAACCGTGAAATGCGTTTCTACGCCTGCGTAGGTTTCAACGGATGTTATTGGCCTGCTACATCGACTACCGACGGTTCTTACCGTCTGCAA
Source organism: Bacteroides sp. HMSC067B03 (assembly GCF_001811315.1). Lineage (NCBI taxonomy): Bacteria > Pseudomonadati > Bacteroidota > Bacteroidia > Bacteroidales > Bacteroidaceae > Bacteroides > Bacteroides sp. HMSC067B03. The sequence goes on from NZ_KV804412.1 coordinate 117,132, forward strand.
ACCGTGAAATACTGCATGGACGGTAATGCCGGCAAATATGCAGGTACAGTGGGTAGTGACAACTACACTCCTACAGGTTATGTGATCAAGAAATACATTTCTTCTTATGACGCATGGCGTGGCAACAGCAGCGAACGTTACGAAAAAGGATTCCCTATCATCCGTTATGCTGAAATATTGCTGTCGTATGCCGAAGCATTGAACCAGTTGACCACCACTCATGCCATCACACTGCCTACCGGCGAATCATACAGTTTGTCACGTGATGTGGACGAAATGGCCAAAGCATTTAATCAGGTACGCTACCGTGCCGGATTACCGGGACTTACTCAGGCCCAACTGGAAAGTCCTACGGAAATGTTCGAGCAAATCAAGCGCGAACGTATGGTAGAGTTCCTGGGTGAAGGACGCCGGTTCTACGATGTACGTCGCTGGGGTATTTATGAAGATGTGGATTCAGAACCTATCATGGGCCTCAACATCGCAGCCAACGAATTCGGTGGTTTCTACCAACGTACTGTTGTGGACGAGAAAAATTACCGTGACCGTGTAGTACACAGAAAACTGTTGTTCTTGCCTATCAGCAAATCCGAATTGAGAAAAGTAGAATTACTAGACCAGAATCCGGGATATAACAACTAATTTTGAATCATCAGTAAAACAGATAATCAAATGAAAACAATGATAAAAAAAGCCGGTTATTTTCTGGCATTGCTTGCCCTGACAGCCTGCGAATCTTTCGACTTTGAACAGGAAATGGGACAAAAGATAATTTGTATCATCAGTGACAACGATCTGGTATATACCGGTATGCACGACCTCAACGAAACAGAAAGTACCGGATATATCTCCATCAACTGCGGCGGTTCCCTTCGAATCGACCGGGATGTGGACGTAACACTGGAATATGCTCCGGAAGTATTGCAGAATTATAATAAAATAAAGTACGACATTGACCAGTCAAAGTATGCCAAAGAACTTCCTTCAAAGTATTACTCCATCGCTCAGATGGGAGTCACTTTGAAAGCCAGCAGCCCTGACACATATAATGTGATGCCGATTCAGGTAAAACCTGAAGGGCTGTCACCCGACTCGATTTACCTTATTCCAATGCGTATCAAGAGTGTGTCGGCTTATTCTGTCAATCCGGACAAGTCTCAGGTACTTTATCAGGTACAGATGAAAAACCTCTATGCACGTACTGACGAATCTACTATCTACAATGCTGCCGGAAAGCTACAGAAAGAAGGGGAATCGCAACGTGACGCAGCCGCTTCACAGACATTCCACCCGCTTACGAAAAACTCATTCCGTATCTTTGCCGGTATCAAGGGATATGAGAAAAATGAAGAAGTCATCAAAAAGAACGGTATCATAGTTACAGTGAACGAGGACAACAGTCTGACCATGAAACCATACAACGCAGACTTTATCGAAGTGGCTTCCATCGATGAAGAACAACCCGATTATTATGGAAATTATGAATTGTCGGATGTTTACGGCGGAAAGAAACGCCAACGTTTCAACTTCAAATACAAATACCGTTTCAAAGGCGAATCAAAATGGGAGATTGTCGATATACGTTCTTTACGCAGTGTCACACTCGACTTGATAAACGAATAAATAACACTAAAATAACATAGAATGAAGAAACTAATTTTACTTTTAATTTTCATGCAGTTAGGGGCGGCAGTATCAAAGGCTCAGGATTTATATAAAAATATGAATGCCCCCATACACGAAAGAGTACAGGATCTGTTATCGAAACTGACAATAGAGGAAAAGGTCTCTTTGCTTCGTGCTACTTCCCCGGGAATCGAGCGTATGGGAATTGATAAATATTACATGGGAAATGAAGCGTTACACGGAATCATCCGCCCGGGAAAATTTACAGTTTTCCCGCAGGCAATCGGACTGGCCAGTATGTGGAATCCCGAATTACATCATATCATTGCCGGCGTCATTTCGGACGAAGCTCGTGCCCGCTGGAATGAACTGGAACGGGGAAAGAAACAAAAAGACCAGTTCAGTGACTTATTAACATTCTGGTCACCGACTGTCAATATGGCTCGTGACCCGCGTTGGGGACGTACCCCGGAGACGTATGGAGAAGATCCCTATTTATCCGGAGTATTGGGTACCGCTTTTGTGAAAGGATTACAAGGAGACCATCCGCGTTATCTGAAAGCTGTAGCTACTCCCAAGCATTTTGCCGCCAATAACGAAGAACATAATCGTTTTTATTGCGATGCAGCTATCACCGAAACGGACTTAAGGGAATATTATTTCCCGGCATTTGAAAAATGTATCCGCGAAGGAAAAGCGGAATCCATCATGACAGCTTACAATGCCATCAATGGGGTGCCATGTACTGCCAACAACTGGTTATTGAATAAAGTATTGAAACAGGATTGGGGTTTCAACGGATACATCGTATCCGATTGCGGTGCTCCCGGACTGTTAATGACTGACCATCGTTATGTGAAAACTCCGGAAGCGGCAGCCATGATAGCTATCAAAGCCGGACTGGATGTAGAATGTGGAGACTATGTTTTTGCCAACCCACTATTAAACGCTTACAAACAATATATGGTCAGTGCTGCCGAAATAGACAGTGCAGCCTACCGTGTACTGCGTGCACGTATGCGTTTAGGCATGTTTGATGATCCGGAAAAGAATCCGTATAATCACCTGTCCCCTAAAATCGTAGGTTGTAAGAAACATCATGACCTGGCTCTCGAAGCTGCCCGTCAGAGTATTGTATTGCTCAAAAACCAGCAAAATACTCTCCCGCTGAATGCAAAGAAAATCAAGTCAATAGCTGTGGTAGGTATCAATGCCGCCAACTGCGAATTTGGTGATTACAGCGGAACTCCGGTCAATGCTCCGGTATCTGTGCTGGATGGTATCCGCAACCGGGTAGGCAATGAAATAAAAGTAGTACATGCACCATGGGTATCTTCGGAAGAAGGTTATCAGCTTATTTCTCCAACCCATCTTCCTAACGGACTAAAGGCTGAATATTATGACAATCCTACTTTCCAGGGAACTCCTAAAACTCGTGTAGACAAAGGAATCAACTTCGAACCGAAAAATCAGGCTCCGGACCCGTTCCTGCCTAAATCTCCGCTTTCTATTCGCTGGACAGGTGAATTAGTTCCGAATATATCCGGTGAATACGTGTTCAGCTTCACCAGCGACGATGGTTGCCGGTTGTACATCGATGATCAATTGGTCATAGACGACTGGAATGTACACAGTGTACGTACAGAAAAAGGTTCTATCTCACTGGAGAAAGGAAAGAAGTATCAGTTGAAAGCCGAATATTTCGACAATGGAGGTGAAGCGATCGCCAGACTTCATTGGCGTGTACCCAGCACAGATCAGTATGACATGCTGAATATGTATGGAGATGCCTCAAAAATTATCCGTGAATCTGATGTTGTCATCGCAGTAATGGGTATCAACCAATCCATCGAACGTGAAGGACAGGACAGAAACTCCATTGAATTATCCAAAGACCAGCAAATCTTTATCCGTGAAGCTTATAAAGCCAATCCGAATACAATTGTTGTATTGGTTGCCGGCAGTTCTATGGCAATAGGATGGATGGATCAGCATATTCCGGCTATTATTGATGCCTGGTATCCGGGCGAACAAGGTGGAACGGCTATCGCTGAAGTTCTGTTTGGAGACTATAACCCGGCTGGTCGCCTGCCGTTGACTTTCTACAACAGCATTGAAGATCTTCCTGCTTTTGATGATTACAATGTCAAGAACAACCGTACTTATATGTATTTCGAAGGCAAGCCTTTGTATGCCTTCGGCTATGGACTCAGCTATACTAAATTTGATTACCGCAATTTGAATATCAAGCAAGATACTCAAAACGTTACTTTAAACTTCTCTATAAAGAACAGTGGTAAATACAATGGTGACGAAGTAGCTCAGGTATATGTGAAATTCCCCGATCAGGGAATCAAGACTCCATTGAAACAACTCAAAGGATTTAAACGTGTGCACATCAAGAAAGGAGCTACCGAACAAATATCCATAGAAATTCCGAAAGAAGAATTACGTCTGTGGGATGATCAGAAGAAACAATTCTATACACCTTCGGGAACATACCATTTCATGGTCGGCAAATCTTCTGATAATATCTGTTTGCAAAAGACAGCGGAACTATAATTGTTCCATAAGAAGGCAGGCTGATATTATTAATAGTCACCTCAATACTGTAAATGCGGAGATACTGATTCTAAATAAAGAACGGTATTCTCCGCATTTCTTTATCATCACAGTCAGATTAAAAATAGATACTGTAAAGCGCGGAAATAAACCGTTTGCTGCAAATGTTTCATTTTTTGCTCTGTTTATATATACTTTCCAGCTTATTCTTGACTACTTTTGACACATCAAATTTATTTATTTATTCTAATTATCATGAAACACGTAATTACATTCATCCTATTGTTTTTGTGTATCCCCGTATTTGCCCAACAAAAGATTGCACGCGAATATATCGAATGGTCTGACATCTGGATTCCCGGAGCCAACAAAACAGACCTTCCCCATGTATTGCTTATCGGTAATTCCATCACACGCGGATATTACGGAAAAGTAGAAGAAGCACTGAAAGAAAAGGCATATGTAGGACGGCTTTCCAATTCGAAAAGTGTAGGAGATCCGGCTTTAATCGACGAACTGGCAGTGATACTCAAAAACACCAAGTTCGATGTTATCCATTTCAATAATGGCTTGCACGGATTCGATTATACCGAAGAAGAATATGATAAAAGTTTCCCTCAATTAATCAAAGTCATCCGTAAATATGCCCCTAAAGCAAAACTGATCTGGGCAACTACCACTCCTGTCCGCACCGGAGAAGGTATGAAAGAATTTGCTCCCATCACCGAACGATTGAAAGTCCGTAACCAAATTGCACTGAAACATATCAATCGTGCCGGCATAGAGGTGAATGACTTATGGAAAGTGGTCATCGATCATCCCGAATATTATGCAGGCGGAGACGGAACACATCCGGTCGATGCAGGATATTCAGCTTTAGCTGCCCAAGTCGTTTCCGTTCTGAAAGACAAGTTACAACAAACTCATAAATAAACAAACTATCTGTCATTGACTAAAACCGAATCATATGGATAAGAAAAAAATCTGTTATTTAATACTCCTTTGTTTATTCTCTCTGAGCTGTACACTACAGGCTGAGAAATACGAAACTGTTTCTCCTGACGGAAAACTGAAGATTAAACTGAAAATAGACAACGGTACCCAATATGAAGTATGGTACGATCATACACAACTGATACTCCCCTCTTCCATCGGCTTACATCTGGCTGACGGCAGAGTAATCGGTAACGGAAGTGTAAAGTCGGCTAAGAAAAGAAAAGTCGATCAGACCATCGACGTACCTGTCGGGAAAAATAAAGTATTACAGGATGCTTATAATGAACTGACCATTTCTTTTACTGATAACTACGATCTCGTGGTACGTGCTTATGATGAAGGAGTAGCCTATCAGTTCGTTACCCGTCTGGACGGAGAAATAACGATTATCAGTGAAGATGCCATTTTCAATTTCGCTTCTACTCCGACTATCTATTATCCGGAATGCGATGCTAATTATTCCGGTGAAAAAGACCAGTCCGGTCGCACCCACCAGGTACATCAGGGATACAGGAACTTCGAAAGGCTCTATAAAGTGTACAAAGGTCCGTTGGAAATTCCTTACGAACATTTCGCTGTTTCTCCGGTATTATACGAATATCCCGATTCTCCCTATAAAGTAGTCATTACAGAATCGAATACCTATGATTATCCGGCTCTGTACATGGAATCCAACGGCTACAATTCCATGCGGGGAAAATGGGCTAACTATCCGAAAGAAACAATGGATTCCGATCCGTCAAATCCTTATTACTGGTACTCCAATCATCTGGTTATCTCCAGAGAAAATTACATTGCAAAAACGGACGGAAACCGTAGCTTTCCCTGGCGGGTAATCATTGTCTCGGAAGAAGATAAATCATTGTTGAATAATGAACTGGTATATAAACTGGCCGACCCTTGCCGTCTGACCGATACTTCTTGGATTCAACCGGGCAAAAGTGCATGGGAATGGTGGCATAAAGCAGTTCTGGAAGGGGTTGACTTCCCCAGTGGAAATAAGCAGCTATCGCTCCAGTTATATAAATACTACGTAGACTGGGCTTCAAAGAATCATATCGAATATATGACTTTAGATGCCGGATGGTCCGAAGACTATCTGAAAGAACTATGTTCATACGCCAAAGAAAGGAATGTGAAGATTATCGTCTGGACATGGGCCAGTTGTGCCAAAGAAAATCCCAGCGACTGGATCGCTAAAATGCACAGTTACGGAGTATCCGGAGCAAAAATCGACTTCTTCGAACGAAATGACCAGATAGCTATGCGATGGGGAAAAGAGTTTGCCGAACGTCTGGCGGAAAAGAAAATGGTAGCTGTTTTCCATGGCTGTCCCGTTCCTACCGGATTGCATCGTACGTATCCCAACATATTGAATTATGAAGCTGTAAGAGGAGCGGAATGTAACTTCTGGGAAAAGACGTTAACTCCCGAATATCACACCCGTTTCCCGTTCATCCGTTTATTGGCAGGACCGGCGGATTATACTCCGGGATCGATGAGAAGTGTCACTCAAAGTGAATTCAAACCAATGGATATAGATAATACTCCGCCTATGAGCATGGGAACACGTTCGCACGAATTATCCATGTTTGTTATTTACGATCAATGGATGGCTTATTTGTGCGACTCACCGACCGAATACAATAAATATCCGGATGTGCTCGACTTCCTTTCTAAAGTTCCTGCCGTATGGGATAAGACCTTGCCATTGCAAGCAAAATTAAGCGAATACATCGTGACAGCCAAACAAAAAGGCAATGACTGGTATGTGGGCGGAATGACCAACTGGGATGCCCGTTCCACAGAAATAAACCTCAACTTCCTGAAAGACAATGTCTCCTATCAGGCAACTATCTTTAAAGACGCTCCAAATTCCTATGAGCAACCTAAAGAATATATGGTAGAGAAAAGAACAGTGGATAATAAAACTATATTGAATATGGATATGGCAAAAGGCGGTGGATTCGTTATCCGTCTGGAAGCAGAAAACTAATATCGCTATGAATGAAATTTAAATGAGATAATTACATCTCAAAGAACGGTACCATCTGATGCACGGAATGGTACACTTCAATACATTAAACGGTACCTTCCGACATACTGGATGGTACCGTTTGTATATCCTATCATAATCCCAACTTTGCAGAAATCTCCAGCATCCGCTGAATAGGCTTTACCGCCTTCTCCGCTATCTCAGGATCAACGGTAATCTCCGGTGACTCATTCTTCAGACACTCATAGAGCTTCTCTAACGTATTCAACCGCATAAAGCTACACTCGTTACATCCGCAGGTACTATCGTTCGGCGGAGCAGGGATAAACGTTGTTTGGGGACACTTCTTCTGCATCTCATGCAAGATACCTGATTCGGTAGCCACAATATACGTATTTTCCGGATGGTTCACTGCATACTTCAGCAGTGCAGCTGTAGATCCTACCACATCTGCCAGTTTCAACACAGTACTTTTGCATTCGGGATGTGCCAGAACCAACGCTTCCGGATGCTGCGCTTTCAGTTCCACAATCTTTTCCACCGAGAACTGTTCGTGCACATGGCAAGCTCCGTCCCAAAGCAACATATTCCTGTTCGTAACTGAGTTGATATAATTTCCCAGATTCCGGTCCGGACCAAAGATTATTTTCTCATCTTCGGGGAAACTTTCCACGATCTGCCGTGCATTGGTGGAAGTCACCACCACATCCGTTACCGCTTTCACAGCAGCTGTCGTGTTAACGTATGAAATAACGGTATGCCCCGGGTGCTCTTTGACAAACTGCGCAAACTGGTCCGCCGGACAACTGTCCGCCAACGAACACCCTGCTTCCATGTCAGGCACCAGTACTTTCTTATCCGGACAAAGCACTTTTGCCGTCTCACCCATAAAGTGAACGCCACACATCACAATGATGTCCGCCTCCGTCTTGGCAGCCAGCTGGGCCAACGCCAGACTGTCACCAACGTAATCAGCGATATCCTGTATTTCACCCTTCTGGTAGTAGTGCCCCAGAATGATTGCATTCTTTTCTTTCTTCAGCTCCTTAATAGCCTTTATGAGATTATTCATAATAATATTCTTTTATTTCCTCCTTTTAAAAAAAATCCTTTGTTAGTGATGATAGCCTGTTAATAATGTTAGCAAATAAATACGATTTTCCTTGCCGGATAAGTTATTAGTCTATCCTTCTGTTTTATGAGTCCGTTATGAACGGATGTAAAGCAGAAGATTTACTATTTATTATCTTCATTATCAATGTAAGCCTTGTCAAATGGGAGAATACTATTAACTCCCTGTTGATAAAGTGCAAAGTTAAAAACTTTATGGATATAAACAGGCAGATAAGTGCTGAAAAATATGTTGATGGATGCATAGAAAGTTTAGGCTTAGTTTTTTGGAATGTTCATAAGGAGTGTCCCTTATACCTTCTTTTGAATAATGCAAGAATTATTTTTCAAATTCTTTCCCGATTGTTTTGACAGGTTTTAAACCGTTATCAACACCTCTGTTAACAGAAAAGAACTACCTTTGCAACCGAAATGTAATAGAAGGAAGAACGTATGCGAAAACTGAAAATAACAGAGCTGAACCGTATCAGTGCCGAAGAGTTTAAACAGGCAGAAAAACTGCCTCTGGTAGTAGTGTTGGATGATATTCGTAGCCTGCATAATATAGGTTCCGTGTTTCGTATCTCGGATGCTTTCCGTATCGAGTGTATCTATCTGTGTGGAATAACGGCTACTCCTCCCCACCCCGAAATGCATAAGACGGCTTTGGGCGCAGAGTTCACTGTTGACTGGAAGTATGTTAATAACGCTGTTGATGCTGTTGATAACCTCCGCAAAGAAGGATATATTGTCTATTCGATAGAACAGGCGGAAGGCAGCATTATGTTGGATCAACTCGAACTGGACAAGACGAAAAGATACGCTATCGTAATGGGAAATGAAGTGAAAGGGGTGCAACAGGAAGTGATTGATCATTCGGATGGCTGTATCGAGATTCCCCAATATGGTACCAAGCATTCTCTGAACGTGTCTGTAACAACGGGTATTGTCATCTGGGATTTGTTCAAAAAGCTGCGTTGACAGTATAAAATCAGTCGGTTAATAATTAGTTAATAAGTGGTTGATATCGTAGTTAACTTGCTATTAATCAATATTCTTTTTCTGTTCATAATTGTGTGGGACGATAAGAGAGTATTGTAGCAACCTACTCTTAGATGAGTCTGATTGATTCAGTGTTTATTAACCATCCTGTTTCAAGCTGTTATCAGATGGCATCACAGCTATTAATAGCTGACTTCTCAGCTGTTAATACTTGTCATGCAGTGTATTAACACCTGAGAAGTCAACTGTTAATACCCTGAAAGTCAGATAAAGCGGGGTAATTTTCCTATGGTGATAGTGGAATTAGATTTAATAGAGATATGATGGTTAATAAGGACGTTGATAACCTTATAACAAGGTGAATCAGATTTGTCCGTTCTCTACCAGCAGCACGACTCTTTCCGTCAGTTTATCTTCTCCCAACGGATCATATTCCTTTTTCAGACTGGCACCGAACAATGCAGCGAACGTCTGATAGAATCCTGCTTTGAAAGGTCCCATAAATGCTTTTACCAGTTCATAACTGGTAGAATTGCTTTGTCGGTCTATCAATTTAATCAAGAGTTTACCCTGTGCAAAAGAGAGTTTCTTCATCCGTGCGGTATATTGTTCTTTCAATCCTTTTTCCACACGTTTCAGATGTTTCTGACGTGCCTTCTCGTTGGGTAATGTCTGAAGATATTCGTAAGTTTCGATGATAGCCTGGTTAATTTCTTTGGAGATAGGATATACCTTCTTTACGTTACGTACCAGCCGATAGTATTCCAGACGTTCTTTTTCATTCTTGAATTTAAGTGGGCGGAAGATATAAACAGTTCTTAACTGGATACATGGAATGGTATCCCCGTTGTAGATACACATAGGAACCAGGTATCCGTTGATGCTTTGCTTGTCCTGTGCCTGTATCTTCGATGAACAGACCATAGCAAACGCCATCATTATTACTATGTTAAGCCTCCTTTTCACATTACAAAAATAGAATTAAAATTTTATTATTCAGATATTTCTTTTAGACGTTAACCTATTTAAAGTATCTTTGCGCCCTTGTCTGTAAAAACGCAAGGTACAAACAAATAATTTATTAATGAAAACTACTCAACTATTTCGGTTGATAAGTATTATAAACAGCCTGTTCATTATTCCTGCTTGTAGTGCTCAAAACCCTTCTCAAAGTATTATAGAAGATATTTTTGAAGATTTATCTGTTAATAATAGTGTTGATAATGCTGTTAATGAACCCAACTGGGAGAATGAATTGGAAGAACTGTCCGTCCGTCTTCACGAACCTGTAGATTTAAACCGGGCTACCCGTCAACAACTGGAACAATTTCCTTTTCTCAGTGATATTCAGATTGAACATCTGCTGGCCTATATATATGTGCACGGGCAAATGGAGACCCTTTATGAACTTCAGTTAATAGAGGATATGGACAGGCAGACCATTCAGTATCTATTGCCTTTCGTATGTATCAAAGCTATTAACAATGAGTCGTCTTTTCGGTGGAAAACTATGTTGAAAAGCGCTATGAAGTATGGGAAGAATGAAGTTCTAACTCGCATAGATATACCGTTTTACGAGCGGAAAGGTTATGAACATACCTATTTGGGACCTTCTGTTTATAACTCTGTTAAGTATGCTTTCCGTTACCGCGATCAGCTCTATGCAGGTCTCGTTGCGGAGAAGGATGCCGGAGAACCTTTCTTTGCTCTGCACAATCGTCAAGGGTATGATTATTATTCTTTTTATCTCTTACTCAAAGATTGTGGGCGGTTAAAAACATTGTCTGTTGGTAACTATCGGTTAAGTTTCGGACAGGGGCTGGTGATTAGCACGGATTACTTACTGGGAAAGACCGTATATGCCTCTTCTTTCAACACCCGCAGCGGAGGAATCAAGAAACATTCTTCTACTGACGAAACTAATTATTTTCGGGGAGCGGCGGCAACTGTAAGCATTACAAAACAATGGAGTGTATCCGGCTTTTACTCACACCGTTCGCTGGACGGTGTGCTGACCGATGGCGAAATAACTTCTATCTACAAAACCGGACTACACCGCAGTCAGAAAGAAGCCGATAAGAAGAATCTATTCACCATGCAGCTGACCGGTGGAAACGTAAGTTATCAACAAAACCGTATCCGTCTGGGTATCACCGGAATTTACTATGTTTTCAACCGACCTTATGAACCGCAATTAACAGGTTATTCCCAATACAACATTCATGGAAATCAGTTCTACAATTTGGGGATAGACTATGCCTGTCGCTGGCATCGTTTTTCTTTTCAAGGAGAGACGGCTATGGGAAAACAAGGCAGTGCTACTTTGAACCGTCTTCAGTATTCACCGGTGGAAGGAACTCAGTTGATGATCGTACAACGATACTATTCATATAATTATTGGGCTATGTTCGCCCATTCTTTTGGGGAAGGAAGTACGGTTCAGAATGAACAGGGGTATTATCTGGGATTGGAAACCTCTCCTTTTCGGCACTGGCACTTCTTTGCTTCCTTCGATCTGTTTTCTTTCCCGTGGAAGAAATACCGGATCAGCCAGCCTTCCCATGGCGTAGACGGATTGTTTCAGGCTACGTTTACTCCGCACAGTCATCTGACGATGTACTTAAAATATCGATATAAACAGAAAGAACGTGACTTGACAGATAGCAAAGAAAAACTAACGCTTCCTATTTTTCATCACCAACTCCGATATCGTTTGAACTATTTTGGGGGAGATGTGTTTAGCAGTCGTACAACTTTAGATTACAACCATTTTCATTCTCAAGACAGGGCTGCTAGTAAAGGATATCAAGTTACACAAATGATATCCTCCCAACTGCCTTGGACCAGGCTGTTTGCTGACGTTCAAGGCAGTTATTTTTCTACAGACGATTATGACTCGCGTGTTTATGTATCAGAGAAAGGATTGCTTTATACATTTTACACTCCGTCCTTCCAGGGGCGTGGATTCCGTTGTGCCGTCCGTCTGAGATATGAACTGAATGAACATTGGATGTTGATAACTAAGTTCGGAGAAACGATCTATCTCGACCGGAATGAAATAGGTTCCGGCAACGATTTAATACAGGGAAATAAAAAAGCAGACGTACAAATGCAACTTCGTATTAAGTTTTGAAGTATCTTTGCCCTGCATAGGAGAATATCTGAATAGTGTACATTTAATTGTTAATACTAAATCGTCAAATCGTAAATAAAATGACTATTATTTTTCCTTCCCCCATTTTCGGCCCTGTTCATTCCCGCCGTTTGGGCGTATCTTTGGGAATCAACTTATTGCCGGAAGATGGTAAAGTTTGCTCGTTCGACTGCATTTATTGTGAATGTGGCTTCAATGCCGACCATCGTCCGAAAAAACATCTGCCTGCTCGTGAAGAAGTACGTACCGCTCTCGAAGAAAAGCTGAAAGATATGCAGCAGAACGGTCCTGCTCCCGATGTTCTGACATTTGCCGGAAACGGTGAACCGACTGCTCACCCTCATTTTCCGGAAATCATAGAAGATACACTGGCACTTCGGGATCATTATTTTCCGAAAGCAAAAGTAAGTGTATTGAGTAATTCCACATTTATCGACCGCCCTGCCGTATTCGATGCACTGAACAAGATAGATAACAATATCCTGAAACTGGATACGGTAAACGAAGAATATATTCATCTCCTCGATCGTCCCAATGGAAAATATTCCGTAAGGAAGATTATCGAAAAGATGAAAGAATTCAAGGGCAACTGTATTATTCAGACCATGTTTCTGAAAGGAAGTTATCTGGGAAAAGATATGAATAACACATCCGATGAGTTTGTACTTCCTTGGCTGGAAGCAGTCAAAGAGATTGCCCCGAGGCAAGTAATGATCTATACGATTGACCGGGAAACTCCCGACCATGATCTGCAGAAAGCCACTCACGAAGAGCTGGACCGGATTGTGGATCTGATAAAAGAAACGGGAATTCCGGCAACGGCATCCTATTGACAATTTAACCTGAGAATCATTTTTTAACACGCCTAACAACTAATATTATGAAACACACGAATTTAGTCTTTTATCTTGGCAGGTATTTCCTGAATGCCTGTCACCTTGTTACCCGAATAAAGTGCCATGCTATTGCCCTCCACTTATCCTGATGGGATTTGTGAATAAATAATAATAAAACAGCTCCCGTTTTAGGGTAACTGGAAGATAAAGTGTATTTATCACCGAACGAGTAATATTTTATAATCTGATATTAACAATCTTAATGTCTAATACTTAATAAATAGAATCATGAAAAAAGAACCCCCCTTCTATTTGCGACATTTCAGGCATATTGCCGTTTTACTATTTTTATCTTTGTTTTCCTTTTTATCTATACAAGCATCCGTAACTTCGGATCAGAGTGACGTTTCTTCGGCAGCCGTCCGGCAGGAACAGACATCGGGCATTCTCCGTGCGGAGAAAATAAATCCGACGACGGTTGATGTATTGTTCTCAAACCGGCAACGGATGACTATCGACTTTTACGGAGAAAATATTTTCCGTGTCTTTCAGGACAATTCCGGCGGTGTCATTCGTGATCCCGAGGCAAAGCCGGAAGCACAGATACTTGTCGACCAGCCCCGGCGCAAAGTTTCCGGACTGACGGTGGAAGAGAAAGGAGGAGATATCACCCTGACTACCGCCAGAGTACGGATTGAATTGAATAAGCAGACCGGACTGATGAAAGTCTTTAATCTGTTGACAAATAAATGCGTCATCGAAGAAGTCGCTCCGGTAGCATTCGGTCCTAAAGAAGTGACCGTGACATTGAAAGAGAATCCCGAAGAATACTTCTATGGAGGTGGTGTGCAAAACGGACGCTTCTCTCATAAAGGCAAAGTCATTGCCATCGAAAACCAGAATAGCTGGACAGATGGCGGAGTGGCCTCTCCTACTCCTTTCTACTGGTCCACCAATGGCTACGGAATGATGTGGTACACTTTCAAAAAAGGCGGGTACGACTTTGGAGCAACAGAAAAAAACAAAGTGAAACTATCTCACAATTCTTCTTACCTTGATATTTTTTATATGGTCAACGACGGAGCCGTTTCCTTGTTGAATGATTTCTATCAGTTGACGGGGAACCCCGTTCTGTTGCCCAAATTCGGTTTTTACGAAGGACATCTCAACGCCTACAATCGTGACTACTGGAAGGAAGACGAAAAAGGAATTCTCTTTGAAGACGGAAAGCGTTATAAGGAAAGCCAGAAAGATAATGGCGGTATCAAAGAGTCTCTGAACGGCGAAAAGAACAATTACCAATTTTCGGCACGTGCTGTGATCGACCGTTACAAGAATCAGGATATGCCTCTCGGATGGTTACTTCCGAATGACGGTTACGGAGCCGGATACGGACAGACGGAAACACTGGACGGCAATATTGCCAATCTGAAAAGTCTCGGAGATTATGCCCGCAAAAACGGTGTGGAAATAGGGCTCTGGACACAGTCGGACTTGCATCCGAAAGAAGGTGTAAGTGCCTTGTTGCAGCGTGATATCGTGAAAGAAGTCCGTGATGCCGGCGTGCGTGTACTGAAAACTGACGTGGCATGGGTAGGAGCCGGTTATTCCTTCGGATTGAATGGAGTGGCGGACGTAGGACATATTATGCCTTATTATGGCAGTGATGCCCGTCCATTTATCATCTCTCTGGATGGCTGGGCAGGCACGCAACGCTATGCCGGAATCTGGTCGGGCGACCAGACAGGCGGTGTCTGGGAATATATCCGTTTCCACATCCCGACCTATATCGGTTCCGGTCTGTCCGGCCAGCCGAACATTTGTTCGGATATGGACGGTATCTTCGGTGGAAAAAACGAAGTAGTCAATATACGTGATTTCCAATGGAAAACATTTACTCCTATGCAGTTGAATATGGATGGCTGGGGAGCCAACGAAAAGTACCCCCATGCTTTAGGCGAACCGGCTACATCCATTAACCGCATGTATCTGAAACTGAAATCCGAACTGATGCCTTACGCTTATAGCTTTGCCAAGGAAGCGGTAGACGGAATGCCGCTGATCCGTGCCATGTTCCTGGACTATCCGAATCCGTATACTTATGGTACGGCTACCTGTTACCAGTATATGTACGGTACGGATTTTCTCGTAGCACCTGTCTATCAGGCAACCAAAGCCGATAAGGAAGGCAATGATATCCGTAACGGCATCTATCTGCCCGAAGGTACATGGATTGATTATTTCACCGGTGAGAAATACGAAGGCAACTGTATCCTCAACAATTTTGAAACACCTATTTGGAAGTTGCCTGTATTTGTAAAAAGCGGAGCGATTATTCCCATGACTCATCCCAATAATAATGTCAGCGAGATAGATCCCTCCCTCCGTATCTACGAACTTTACCCGAACCGACACATGGCAACCGTGGAATACGATGACGATGGTGTGACCGAAGCCTACAAACGCGAACAGTCAGTTTCCACTATCATCGAGTCCAACGTAGATAAAAAGAACCGCCTTACCGTTACCATTCACCCGACTGCCGGAAACTTTGACGGCTTTGTGAAAGAAAAAAGGACGGAACTGCGTATCAACGTCACAGAGAAACCGAAGAAACTTTCTGCCCGGATCAATAACAAGACGGTAAAACTGACAGAAGTAAACACCCCCGAAGATTATCGTAAAGGTGAGAATGTGTACTGGTATGAAGCTGCCCCTGACTTGAATAAGTTTGCAACCAAAGGCAGCGAATTTGAAAAAGTAGTCATCACAAAGAATCCGCTGGTGCATGCTAAATTAGCGTCTGTCGATGTGACCGCCAATCAGGTGGTACTGAACATGGAAGGTTTCCGCTTCGAACCGGCTGACCGCCATCGTGTATCGACAGGGGTGCTGACTGCCCCGCAGAATTTCCGTATAACGGAAGAAAATAGAGAAGCATATACCTTGAAACCTACTTGGGACAAACTGGCTAATGCTGATTTCTACGAAATCGAGTTTAACGGAATGCTTTATACTACCATACGTGATACGGAATTGCTGTTTGAAGATCTGGAAGCGGATACCCCCTATTCTTTCAAACTCCGTGCAGTCAATAAAGACGGCGTTTCCGACTGGGCGGAACTCCAGGTGAAGACAAAGACGAACCCGTTGGAATTTGCTATTCAGGGCATTGAAGGAGAATCAACGGCAGCTGCACAAGGCGGAGCCGGTGTGAACCGCTTGTTCGACTTTGCAGAATCCGGAGATAACTGGCACACGAAGTATAATGTAAGTGCAGTTCCGTTCGATTTGATTATCGACCTCAAAACGGTTAACCAACTGGATAAATTCCATTATCTGCCACGTACGGATGCCGGAAACGGTACACTGCTGAAAGGTTCCGTATCTTACAGCATGGACAAGGAACACTGGACGGAAGCCGGAGCATTCGACTGGAAGCGGGATGCTGACGTGAAAGTCTTTGAGTTTACCGCTCATCCTACGGCACGTTACATCAAACTCAGCATTACGGCAGGTGTAGGCAATTATGGTTCCGGTCGTGAGCTGTATGTATTCAAAGTACCGGGAACGGCAAGTTATCTGCAAGGAGACATCAACAATGATGGCAAGATCGACCGCAACGACCTGATTTCGTATATGAACTACACGGGCCTGCGTCGCGGAGATTCGGACTTCGAAGGATACATCAGCAAGGGAGACATCAACCTGAATGACTTGATAGATGCCTATGACATTTCTGTCGTGGCCACTCAACTTGACGGTGGTGTCGACAGGAAAGCTACGGAGAAAGTATCGGGTTCTCTGTCCATCAGTACTCCGAAGAAGCTGTATCAAAAGGACGAAATCGTTGAAATCCGTGTGAAAGGCAATGAGCTGAAGTCGGTGAATGCCCTTAGTTTTGCTCTGCCTTACGACCAGAATGACTATGAATTTGTAGGTGTGGAACCGTTGAACATGAAAGCCATGGAGAACCTGACTTACGACCGATTGCATACGAATGGCGTGAAATCTCTCTATCCTACTTTCGTCAATATGGGAAAACAGGAATCACTCGAAGGTTCGGAAGATTTGTTCATACTGAAACTGAAAGCGAAACGGAAAGTGAAGTTTGAACTGACTTTGAAAGACGGAATGCTGGTTGATAAGCGACTGAGGATGCATTCATTTTAAAATGTGCTTCATGTAAAGCATTGATATATAAAATAAAAAGAGGATGCCTGTGGGGAAACTGTGGGCATCCTCTTTGGGAGACAGACGGGAAGGAGTACTTTCACAAGCAGTCCTTCAGTCTGCTACCTCCACATATTTAATCTGGTTAGGATTATTGAATGGTCTCTTTTATTAATAAATGTATTGAACATCTCTTCTTGGGGGAGTGAGCATCATCTATTCTCTTGGATAATAATCTTTATTCAATTGCACGCAAACTGATTAGTTCCAGCCATTTATTCATACTCAGGTCAATACCTCCTTTGGCTAAATATTGAATAGCTTTTTTATAATGCGGGTTGTCTTGTTCTCCAAATAAATTGTTACTTAGTTCCCCAAGATTATAATAAAGACGTGCCATCTGCATATAGTCCAGCATGGTATAATTTTCATCGACAGCTCCGTCAACCAAACGGTTCAACAGGTTATAAGCAATTCCCTTTTTTTCTTCCGATAATTCGGAGAGTGGAGACTGAAGGAGTTTAGTGGATTGCATTAACCGAATAATGTCCTTTTTGAAATCTGATTGCATGTTTTGTCAGGTTGCCGCATCAGTTTCCTGTTGGTGCGTGATTTATAAAAAAGAGGACGTGGAAACTATCTACTTATGCCACCATAGGTATCCACTACGACCCTTCCACGACATAAGTGATAGTCCCACGCCCAATTTGGTATATAACAAAGTTTATATACAATTGTGCGCGAGACCCGTCACTCATTGTCACTCGTGGATAAAATTAGTGGATTCTATGGTGAGTGCAATAAATAACCGTTCTCAATACAAAATTTAAAAGCTTTCTTTCTACAAGCGAAAGTAAGCATGTGACAAAAGTAGCAATAAATATTTGTAAAGCAAATAATATTGTTTTATAATTTGGGTGTAATAATAAAGAGAAATGATAGTCGGTGTCATTCAATTAATTGATTCTCATTTCAATTTTACTGCAATAGCGGGCAAAACTTTATGGTTCATTGAGCGAAATCATGAGGACGATTTACTTGTTTCTTCCGTATGAATTAATGATTTCTCCTTATCTATTTAGTCATTTCTTCTTCATCTATTCATGTGATGCACTTGTGTAACTGTCGTGTTGCAGAAGTGTAATCAATCAGTTGCACAAGTCTGTCTGAATGATTGCTTAAGTAAAAATAGATACTATCCAGGAATAAGTAATTAATGTGCTGATATCTTGTTTGTTACAGGAAAAGTGCAGTTTTCTCATAGAGAAAGATAAAAACGTCCTATAGTTTTTTGTGAACTTCTCTTAAAAAAGAGGACTTTTGAGGGATAAATAATTGATTAGTAGCTCTGTGACATTTTTGTTTTTCCCTGTATAATACTTAAGATAAAGACAAAAATGTCACAGGTTGTTGGAGGCGTTCCGGAGAGTTCTTATTTTACATCATCCCATGTATCCGTCCGGAATGGGAAAGCAGCTATACCCAACGTATTACGTAAGGTGATATGGTCAACATAATTGCGGAAAGCATATCGAACGGCTACCGGTTGGGTAACTTGGTCACTCCATACCTCTACGTTTCTTGTGCGGCCTGCAATTCGTGCTTTTGCCGGATAAAACTTCTTATCGGCTCCTGCAAGCTCAAAACCTTCCAATTCACAGTTGCCCGGTGCAAGTCCGTAGGGAGCATTGTCAAGTGTAACAATGGCTTTATTGCCGGAATATTCTACCTTTGTCATCATCGGTCCGGTAGATGGGAATTTATGGAGACCGTATGTTTTGGTCAGTGCGAGATTAGCCAATCGAAGTCCTACTACGTTTTTCTGAGGAGGATGAATGCAGAACTCGTCGCCGACATCTATTGTAGGAATCATTCCGGAGTTGGGAATAGTCTTCAATGCTTTCATTTGTGCTTCCTGCAATAAGGCGGAATTTATGTTCCGGCTGTTTCCGTATTTGTGCGGGGCAATCTGGACATAATAAAAAGGCATATCCGGTGCTTCCCATACATTTCTCCAGAGCTGAACCATTGCTGTCATCATCGGGGCGTAGAGCTGATAGTTGAATATATTCGATTCTCCTTGATACCAAAGGAAACCACGTGCTGTATAGTTTTTCACGGGCAATAACATAATATTATACAGGCATTGTAGCCGGCTGTTCGTATCCAGTTTGGGATTTTTGGCAGCTTCTATGTTTGCACCTTCCACAGAAGCCAGCGTTTCTTCCGTCATCCATGCCTCAATCCGTGAACCTCCCCAGCTATTGATGACCAGTCCTACAGGGAGATGGAGCGTTTCAGTCAATTGTTTGGCGAAGAAGTAACCCGCGGCACTACAATCCATCGTTGTTTCGGGCGAAGAAACTTCCCATTTTGCTCCTTCGAAGTCTGCCCGTTCTTTCACTCCTTTTGTTCTGGGAACGGTGATAAAACGGATACGGTCGCGATAGTTGCCTGCATTCAGAAGGGTTTCTAACGAATGGTCGATAGGTTGCCCCATATTTCCTTTCATAGTCATTTCCATATTGGACTGACCGGAGCATATCCATACTTCCCCTATTAATATATCTGATAGAGTGGTGCGAGTGCCGTCACTGATCGTGATGGAATAAGGCGTGTAACTCCCGGCAGGAGTGTCGACCTTGACCAGCCAGGCCCCGTCCTTGTCTGGTGTTACCTTGTAAGTCCGGTTGTTCCAGGAAGTGGTGACAGTCACTTTTTTACCGTCTGCCCATCCCCATAGTTTGACAGAACTGTTTTGTTGGAGTACCATGTGATCTCCCATCATGGCAGGAAGCCTCACTTTGCCTTGTGCAAGTGAAAAGAATAAAAGAGAAAGTGTAAAAATCAGGAAATGTTTTTTCATACTATTGTTTCATTAATTAGAATTTGATAAATACTTCATTTAGGTATGGGACAAAATTACAATCTAATTTGAATATGGAATAATACTATTTAGTCATTCTCTGACAGATTTTGGTCGATTTATTCAAATCTTGCTTTTCTTCCACTGATTCAATTTCCTTCCCCATAGGCTTGCCGGAGAAAGAAGTTTTGAATACATTTGTATTAAGATGCGTTACAGTCCATGTTTCCTGGGATACTAATTGAATAATATATTAATACTATGAGTAAAAAATCAGAGAATAACACATCCAGACTTGCTTCTCTGGATATTCTTCGCGGTTTTGATTTATTTCTTCTTGTCTTTTTTCAGCCGGTGTTTGCAGCATTGGTGCGACAGTTGAATCTGCCATTTCTCAATGATATCCTTTATCAGTTTGACCATGAAGTGTGGGAAGGGTTCCGTTTCTGGGACCTTGTGATGCCGTTGTTCCTGTTTATGACGGGAGCTTCGATGCCGTTTTCACTGTCTAAGTACATCGGGACTTCCGGCAGTTACCGGCCTGTCTACCGGAGGATTCTGAAACGGGTATTTCTGCTGTTTGTATTTGGGATGATCGTTCAGGGAAATCTGCTGGGACTGGATGGCAAGCATATTTATCTCTATTCAAACACCTTGCAGTCTATTGCTGTCGGCTATCTTATTGCGGCAGTCATCCAGTTGCATTTTTCGTTCAAGTGGCAGATAGGAATAACCTTGTTGTTGCTTTTCGTGTACTGGATTCCTATGACATTTTTGGGTGACTTTACACCGGCGGGAAACTTTGCGGAGCAGGTAGACAGATGGGTATTGGGTCGCTTCAGAGATGGTGTCTATTGGAATGAAGACGGAACCTGGAGCTTTTCACCCTATTACAATTACACATGGATATGGAGCAGCCTGACATTCGGAGTGACTGTCATGCTCGGAGCCTTTGCCGGAAAAATAATGAAAGAAGGAAAGGCGGACCGTAAAAGGGTGGTGCAGGTATTGTCGGTCGTTGGAGTGCTTCTGATAGGGCTGGCGATGCTCTGGAGTTTGCAGATGCCCGTCATCAAACGTTTGTGGACAGGTAGCATGACGTTGCTGTCCGGTGGTTATTGCTTTTTGCTGATGGCCTTGTTTTATTACTGGATTGACTATAAAGGGCACAGCCGTGGGCTGAACTGGCTGAAAATATACGGCATGAACTCTATCACGGCTTACCTGCTGGGTGAAGTGGTAAACTTCCGTTGTATAGCTGATTCGGTTAGCTACGGGCTGAAACAATATATAGGAGATTATTATCCCATATGGCTCACGTTTGCTAATTATCTGATTCTTTTCTTCCTGTTGAGAATGATGTATAAACGTGGTCTGTTTTTAAAAGTCTGATGAGGTAATGGGTACACAAAAAAGACAGCTGGGTGTCGGGTTGCATTAGCGGATAAATCGGGCGAATGCATTTTTATGGAATAGAATTTTAGTATATTCTCATTCCGGGATGTATTAGTAGAGAAGGTCCGTCTAATAAACGAACCTGACTGTGCAGCTTATAACTTGACACCCCCTCAAATAAAAAGAGCCATCTAACCCGGTCATCAGGTGTAAAATGGCTCTTTCTTTATTTTATCATCTGTCGTTTTTTACTGCATCACTTCTTTGGCTCTGTCCAGTGCTACATAGATATTCGGACAAATGTTCTCTTTTCCCAGCAATTCATAGAATCCTGATTTTTCCAGTACTTTGTGTACCTTTTCATTGACTCCGGAAAGGATGACGGTCGTCTTTTCCCTCTTTGACATTTCGCATAGCGTAGTCAGGTTGTGGATACCGGTAGAATCGATGAACGGTATTTTACGCATACGGATGATACGCACATCCGGGCGGTCGCCCAGTTGCGACATGGTTTCTTCAAACTTTGTGGCGATGCCGAAGAAATAAGGCCCGTTGATTTCATACACTTCCACCCCTTTGGGGATGATGATGTTCTCTTCATTCACGGCAATATCCGATTCCTTGTTCGGGTCGATTTCGTCTGTGATTACGGAGATTTCTGTAGTCTCCATGACACGTTTCATGAAGAGGACACAGGCAATGATCAATCCTATTTCGATGGCGACTGTCAAATCGAAGATAACGGTAAGGAAGAAAGTGATCAGCAATACGGTAACATCCGATTTTGGATTTTTCAGTAATGCCTTGAAGACTCTCCATCCGCTCATATTATAAGATACAATCACCAGTACTCCGGCCAGACATGCCATCGGAATGTATTGAGCCAGCGGCATCAGGAACAGAAGAATCAGCAACAGTACTACTGCATGGATAATTCCGGCAATGGGAGTTTTACCTCCGTTGTTGATGTTGGTCATTGTGCGGGCAATCGCTCCGGTAGCGGGAATACCTCCGAACAAAGGAGCTACGATGTTGGCGGCTCCCTGTGCGATAAGTTCCGTGTTGGAGTCGTGGCGGTCGCCGATCACACCGTCCGCTACGGTGGCGGATAACAAAGATTCGATAGCTCCCAGCACAGCGATGGTAATAGCTACCGGAAACAATTCTCTGATAGCTTCCCAGTTGAGGGCAGGCACTACAGCATCGGGCAACTCCGACTTGATAGTAAACCGGTCACCGATAGTCTGGATGCAGTCGATTCCGCCATAGGTCTTCATCAGATAAACGGCAAGTGTCACCACTACAATGGCGATCAGCGAACCGGGAATTTTTTTGGAGAACCGGGGAGTAATCGCTATAATAATGATACTGACAATGCTGACAATTGTATTCCACCAGTTTATTGTGTCGAAATGGTGGAAATAAATCATCCATTTCCCGATAAAATCCCCCGGTACCTTTTCACCTCCGAAGGACAATCCGAAGATATCGGCGATCTGCGTAGTGAAAATAGTAACGGCGATACCACTGGTGAAACCGACAATGATGGGATACGGAATAAACTTGATGACCGCTCCGAGTTTGAATACACCTAACAGTATCAGGATGATACCTGCCATAAGTGTAGCTACAATCAGTCCGGCTTCACCATATTGCTGGATGATGCCGTAGATGATAACGATAAAAGCTCCTGTCGGTCCGCCGATCTGGACCTTGCTTCCTCCCATCAGAGAGATGATGAATCCGGCAATGATAGCGGTGATAATACCTTTTTCGGGCGATACTCCCGAAGCAATACCGAAGGCAATAGCTAACGGAAGTGCCACGATACCGACGATGACACCTGCCATCAGGTCTGCCATAAACGTTTCTTTCGAATAATTCTTTAAACAAGAAACCAATTTGGGTTTAAATTCAAATAACTTCATTTCTGTGAATTGTTACATGTGCTTTTGCTATTTTGTAAAGTAGAGGTTGCAAAATTACATAAAATAATCGAAATAAGTATGTTTAGCAACATGCTATTTGATTGTTGATAGGTTTTGTCTATGAGTTGATAGTTTTTATTCATTAAGAAAAGGAGACTTATTACGAACAAATCTCTTATATTTGCGTTATAAGTAGTACGACAAGTTACGTTTGGTAATAACCAATTTTAAAATATAATAGAATTATGACTAAGAGTATCAAAGGAACCCAGACAGAGAAAAATCTGTTGACTTCATTCGCGGGAGAATCACAGGCAAGAATGCGTTACACTTATTTTGCAAGTGTTGCAAAGAAGGAAGGTTACGAACAAATTTCAGCAATCTTCACAGAAACAGCTGATCAGGAAAAGGAACACGCAAAACGTATGTTCAAGTTCCTGGAAGGTGGCATGGTTGAAATTACTGCCAGCTATCCGGCTGGTGTGATCGGCAATACACTCGAAAATCTTCGCGCTGCCGCTGCCGGCGAACACGAAGAATGGTCACTGGATTACCCTCACTTCGCAGATGTAGCAGAACAGGAAGGTTTCCCGATGATTGCTGCTATGTATCGTAATATCTCAATCGCTGAGAAAGGTCATGAAGAAAGATATCTAGCTTTCGTGAACAACATCGAAAATATGACTGTATTCGCTAAAGAAGGCGAAGTAGTATGGCAGTGCCGTAACTGCGGTTATATCGAAATCGGTAAGGAAGCTCCTGAAGTTTGCCCGGCATGTCTGCATCCGCAAGCATATTTCGAAGTGAAGAAAGAAAACTATTAATAGAAGCGTTTATTAGATAAAAAAATGCCACTTGCGGAAATTCTGCAAGCGGCATTTTTTTTATGGTTAGAAACTTGTCTTTTATCTGACAGTATCTTCTTTGTGGAACGTTACAGTCCTTTCAGCCGTAGAATCGTTTTTGATGCTGGTCACATCGCCTTTTGTCGTAAAGTATACATCGTTTCCCCTATCCGTAAAGCGATAGACTTTAACTCCGTCATGCTCGAACAGATAACTGATTTTGTAAGTTTCATTATTTTCCGCTTTTCCTTGTTTCAAAGGAATACTGGGAGGATAGCAGGAAGATATCCCTGCCATAATGATTAAAAGAATAAATAGTTTAGTTAGTGTTTTCACGATTACTTTTTTGCATGTGGATAATCAATCGTATAATGTAATCCGCGGCTTTCTTTGCGTTCCATTGCCTGGCGCATAATCAGATAGCCAACATTGACCATATTACGCAATTCGCAGATCTCTCTGGAAGCTACGCTGCGTTTGAACAAACTTTCAGTCTCTTCGTAGATAATATCCAGTCGGTCCCAGGCACGCTTCAGACGAAGATCACTGCGGACAATACCTACGTAGGTACTCATAATCTGGTTGACTTCTTTCATGCTTTGTGTGATCAGGACCATTTCTTCCGGTGAGCGTGTTCCCTCATCGTTCCATTCGGGGATAGCTTCGTTGTAAGCATACTGGTCTACCACTTCCAGGCTATGTTTGGCGGCGGCATCGGCATATACGACAGCTTCGATCAGTGAGTTGGAAGCCAGACGGTTGCCACCGTGAAGTCCGGTGCAAGAGCATTCTCCCACGGCATAAAGGCGTTCGATGGAAGATTGCCCGTTCAGGTCTACGAGGATACCGCCGCAAAGATAATGGGCAGCCGGAGCTACCGGGATATAGTCCTTGGTGATGTCGATACCCAGGCTGAGGCATTTCTCGTAGATATTGGGGAAATGTTTCTTTGTTTCTTCCGGGTCTTTGTGGGTAACGTCCAGATAGACGTGGTCGTCTCCCCGGTTTTTCATTTCGTTGTCGATGGCACGGGCGACGATATCACGCGGGGCAAGTGAAAGACGGGGATCATATTTCTGCATGAACTCTTTGCCGTCCATTGTACGGAGTACACCACCGTAGCCGCGCATTGCTTCCGTAATCAGGAAAGAAGGGCGGTCGCCCGGATGATAGAGGGCGGTAGGGTGAAATTGTACGAACTCCATGTCCTTTACCGTGCCTTTGGCGCGATAGACCATGGCGATACCGTCTCCGGTAGCGACCAGCGGGTTGGTGGTTGTTTTATAAACGGCCCCTACTCCACCGGTGGCCATTAAAGTCACTTTGGCGAGGTATGTATCTACTTTTCCGGTTTTCGGGTCGAGGATGTAAGCACCGTAACATTTGATGTCCGGTGTCTGGCGGGTAACGGTCACTCCCAAGTGATGCTGTGTCAGGATTTCAACGGCAAACTGGTTCTCAATCACTTCGATGTTCGGATGCCGCTGTACGGCTTTGATCAGGCTGTCCTGAATTTCTGCTCCCGTATTATCTTTATGGTGAAGAATGCGGAATTCGGAATGCCCTCCTTCGCGGTGCAAGTCAAATTCGCCTTTCTCGTTTTTGTCGAAGTCTACCCCCCACTTGATAAGTTCTTCAATTTGCGCAGGCGCTTCGCGCACTACTTTTTCTACTGCTTCACGGTCACTGATCCAGTCTCCTGCAATCATCGTGTCTTCAATGTGTTTGTCGAAATTATCTACCAGAAGGTTGGTGACAGACGCCACCCCTCCTTGGGCGAAGTACGTATTGGCTTCTTCCAGCCCGCTTTTACAGATAAGAGCAACTTTACCTTTGTGCGCTACTTTGAGCGCAAAACTCATACCGGCAATTCCGGAGCCGATAACGAGGAAATCGAATTTTCTTACCATAGTTTTGTTATTTCTCACCGCAAAGCTACAAAATAAGTTACTTCGTTGTTCTTTTCGTTGTCACTAATTCATAAAATTGCTACCTTGCAGGCAAAAAATTGACAAAATGAATCGAATTTTTCATGCCCGCATTGCCTGGTACCACTATTTTCTGTTGCTGGTGCTTACTGTAAATGCCGTCGGCGCTTTGTGGTGTAAATATATCTTGCCGGCAGTGCTGTTGATGCTTCTGCTTATTGTAGTGATCGAACAGATTATTCATACGGTTTATACCGTGTCTGCCGATGGCAATCTGGAGATATCTATGGGACGGTTTATCCGTAAAAAAGTAATCCCCATTGCCGAAATTACCGCTATCAGGAAGTATCATTCCATGAAGTTCGGAAAGTTTTCGGTGACGAACTATGTGCTGATAGAGTATGGAAACGGGAAGTTTGCCTCGGTAATGCCTGTCAAGGAACATGAGTTTGTGGAGTTGATTAAAAAGAAAATGGAACAATAAATTCTATATCTATGAAATACCAAGTTATTATCATCGGTGGCGGTCCCGCAGGATATACAGCTGCCGAAACTGCCGGTAAAGCCGGTTTGAGCGTATTGCTGATCGAGAAAAACAGTCTGGGCGGTGTCTGCCTGAATGAAGGATGTATCCCGACAAAAACATTGTTGTATTCGGCCAAGACTTATGACAGTGCGCGGCATGCCTCGAAATATGCGGTGAATGTTTCCGAAGTTTCCTTCGATTTGCCTAAAATCATTGCCCGTAAAAGCAAAGTAGTGCGCAAGTTGGTATTGGGTGTCAAAGCGAAGCTGACTTCCAATAATGTAACGATGGTGACGGGAGAGGCACAGATCATAGATAAGAACACTGTTCGCTGCGGTGAAGAAACCTATGAAACGGAAAATCTGATACTGTGTACGGGTTCCGAAACTTTTATCCCTCCTGTTCCCGGTGTGGAAACGGTGAATTACTGGACACATCGGGATGCGCTGGATAGTAAGGAACTGCCTGCTTCTCTGGTTATTGTCGGTGGTGGAGTAATCGGTATGGAATTCGCATCGTTCTTTAATAGCCTGGGTGTGCAAGTGACGGTGGTCGAGATGATGGATGAGATTCTGGGGGGAATGGATAAAGAACTGTCCGGCCTGCTCCGTGCCGATTATGCGAAGCGGGGTGTTAAGTTTTTGCTCAGCACTAAAGTTGTCGCTTTATCACAGACGGAAGAAGGTGCGGTGGTTTCGTATGAGAATTCGGAAGGAAATGGTAGTGTTACGGCAGAGAAACTATTGATGAGCGTCGGACGTCGTCCCGTGACAAAAGGTTTCGGACTTGAAAATCTGAATCCGGATAAAACCGGGCGTGGTGCTATCAGGGTCAATGAGAAGATGCAGACTTCATTGCCCGGTGTCTATGTTTGCGGTGATCTGACAGGGTTCTCTTTGCTGGCTCATACAGCTGTTCGTGAAGCGGAAGTGGCTGTGCATACTATTCTGGGTAAAGAAGACGCTATGAGTTATCGCGCTATTCCGGGAGTGGTCTATACAAATCCGGAAATTGCCGGAGTCGGTGAGACGGAAGAATCGGCCTCATCAAAAGGCATTACTTATCAGGTAGTGAAACTTCCGATGGCTTATTCCGGTCGTTTCGTTGCAGAGAATGAAGGAGTGAACGGGGTTTGCAAGGTACTGCTGGACGAACAGGAACGGGTGATTGGTGCACACGTACTGGGTAATCCTGCTTCGGAGATTATCACACTTGCCGGAACAGCTATCGAGCTTGGGCTGACTGCTGCCGCATGGAAAAAGATCGTTTTCCCTCATCCTACGGTAGGGGAGATTTTCAGGGAAGCGTTATAATGGTTGCATCGGTTTTGCCGCAAGTTATCAGGCACGGGGGGATTCTTCATTATGTGCTGATAGCTCCTGACGGCAAAAGCCAGGGCATATAGGGGTGGTTATGGAAAAGGACCACCTTTATTGCCATAAATTGTTTAGCATGAAGAAAAGTCTTTTATTAGCTGTTTTGTCAGTATGCCTTCTTCCCTTGTGGGGACAGGCAAATCTTTCCCAAATAGATTCTCTGGTTCGGAAAATGCTTCCCGAAGCGTCCGAAGTCGGCATATCCGTATATGACCTGACGGCAAAGAAATCCCTCTATACCTATCATGATACGAAACTTTCCCGTCCGGCTTCTACCATGAAGTTGCTGACTGCTGTTACGGCGCTCTCCCGTTCCGACGCGGACAATCCTTTCTGTACGGAAGTATGGTATGATGGCGTGATAGAACATGACACGTTGCAGGGCAACCTGTACGTTGTCGGCGGATTCGATCCGGAATTTGATAGTCTGATGATGGATTCATTGATAGAAGAAGTAATCACCTTCCCTTTTTCGGTCATCAGCGGACAGGTATATGGTGATGTTTCGATGAAAGACTCTCTTTATTGGGGACATGGATGGGCATGGGATGATACTCCGGAGGCTTATCAGCCTTATTTATCTCCATTGATGTTCTGTAAGGGTGCTGTAGAGGTGACGGTAGTTCCCGGTTCCCAGCAAGGAGATACGGCGAGTATATCCTGCAAGCCGGCATCTTCTTATTATACAATGACGAATCGGACCAAGACACGTACTCCTTCTGCCGGAAAGTATTCGTTATCGAGAGATTGGCTGACTAACGGGAATAATCTGACCGTAACAGGGAATGTTTCTACGTTTAGGAAGGATCTGGTAAACGTCTATGATTCAGGAAGTTTCTTTATGCATGCCTTTCTGGAACGTCTCCGTGCGAAAGGAATCGTAGTCCCCGAATCGTATGGTTTTACTGAATTACCGGCGGATGGAGTTGAACAAATGGCTCGTTGGGAGACTCCGGTACAGAAAGTGCTGAACCAGTTGATGAAGGAAAGTGATAATCTGAATGCGGAAGCGATGCTTTGCCGTATTGCGTCACAAGCCACCGGAAAGAAACATGTGACGGCGGAAGATGGTATTGTCGAAATTATGAAGCTGATCCGTAAACTTGGACACGATCCGAAGGACTATAAGATTGCGGACGGTTGCGGACTGTCTAATTATAATTACCTCTCTCCCGCCCTGTTGGTCGATTTCTTGAAATATGCTTATTCGCAAACAGATGTTTTTCAGAAACTGTATAAGTCTCTTCCTGTTGCCGGGATAGATGGAACGTTGAAAAACAGAATGAAGAATACTTCCGCATTCAGAAATGTCCATGCAAAGACCGGCTCATTTACTGCTATCAACGCGCTTGCCGGATATCTGAAGATGAAGAACGGACATGAAGTGGCTTTTGCTATTATGAATCAGAATGTGCTTTCGGCAGCTAAGGCAAGGGCTTTTCAGGATAAGGTTTGCGAGGTCATTATCGGGCGTTAATTCCGGTGAATGAAAAAGGCTGTTGATAGAAAAAGTGAATACCTGCTTAAAATAATGCTCTTTTATTTGAACGTTTGCTTTATTGGCGTGTATGCTTTGTCAGAACGGTTCTAATTAAGCAATGTTGAATTAAATAAAAGAGTAAACAATGAAAGCTATCAAATATCTGTTACTTATTATGCTGTGTTTTTACGGCGAACAGATTTATTCTCAAAAAAAAGCGGTCTGGGTGCCAGACTCTATTGCGTCTCAAATTTCTGTGATTCAGAATCAGGCCCGCGAGTGGAAACAGCATACCGATGAAAATCCAAAAGATGAGAAAGCATGGATGCGCTATGTACGAACGATCCAAACACTCAAATCGCTTACTCCCGGCGATAGCATCGAAAAGGAAATCAATGAAATGATGGTCAAAGTGAAGAAATACATACCTAATACTGCTACTTATGCTTTGATACAAAATATGATTTTGCCTTTTAGTAAAAGTGATATGAGTTTCGATGAAATCATGGATAAGTGGCCTGATGCTGTTATGCATTATCCTACTTATATGGCTCTGTCCTTTCATAATAAGAATAGGTTGAAGGATGTTTCTATCCGATGGTATCAATCAGGTACGTACCCTCTCCAGTCTTTAAATTATACCTATAATGAATTGATTTCTGCAGAAAAAGATGCGTTAATATTTACTGATGCTAATTGGACGTTGTTTGCAAGCTATCTGCTTCAATATGGAAAGGGATTGTTTAACGATAAGAAAGTGATCTTCTCTGCTTTGATGCTTACTCCGTTCTCAATGAATGAGCTGACAGAGGAACTGGGCATACCGGAGTTCAAAGATGCTGATCCGGAGTTTTATAAAAGTAAAACTCCAACAATGACATTTGCGAATGAAATGAAAAAACGCATAGAACATATTGCCAAATATACCAAACGTCCCATTTATATCTCTGTTTCAACCAACGAAGCTGTGAAGAATTTATTGAAAGACCATTTATATGGTGAAGGGCTATTAATGAGATATTCTTCCAAACCTTATGATAATCTGGCTGTCATGCGTCGTAATTTCGAGAATACCTATTTATTGGATTACTTATATGAAACGTTTTATCCGGAGACACTGACAGATGTTTGTCTTGATCTTAAAGGAGTAAAAATGCTAAGCATCTATTATGTACCGGCTTTCAAATCTCTTCTTCAGTTTTATAAGGAGTCTGGTGATGTGACTCATTATGATAAGCTTTATTCTTTGCTGGAATCTATCGTTAAGAGAGCAGATTATTATAGTGATGAAGTGCGTGAGCGTTATCTGAAAAGTATTAATTTCTAAACTATCCCCCTTAAAAAGACTATGAAACAACTCATTTATATATTATTCCTGTTGGTAAGTTTTGGGCAGGCTTTGTTTGCTCAGTCTGTTGAGACAGAGCTATTAGAAGTTCGTTTGCTCGAAAGAATGCCTTTCCCGTTAGGAAAAGACTGGTATCAAGCTCAAAAAGAAGGTTGGAAAGCAGAAGTGATGAAGGATAAGAAAGATGTGCGGGCATGGGAAAACTATTTGTCTGCGTGTGATGCCGAATATTGGGAAGAAATGGATTCACTACAGAAGCAGAAGCTGGATAAAGAACGCCACAAAGCTTTCAGAAAAATGCAGAAGTGTGTGCCCGATACCCGATTTTGTTACCAGCGTTTGCTGGATCAAGTAAAGGATAAAAAGAAGGAAGAGGTTCTTCTGCAAAAGCTTTTTTCTTTGAAGCGTACAAGTGAACTCGATTATGTGAATGATATTATACGTTGTCAGCGTGCAGGTCAGACAGATAAAATAAAGGAAATATGTAAAGAGTGGTACTCTAGCGGTTTATATTCTCATGATCTTTTGTCTTACTGTTATAATGAACTTGTCGGATTGCAGGAAAATGCAATATTTGTTTCTGGTGCTTATGCTACTTTATGTTATCATTATCTGCTTCAATATGGGGCAGGACTTTTTAAGAATGTTCAGATTGTAGATGCGGACGATTTTAATCATCCTTCTTCAGAAAGTGAATTTTGGAGAGAGATAGGAATGGATTCGGAAGAACTTCCTGATTGGAAAACAATGGCAGGTGGAAAATCTAAATCATGTTCATGGGATTCGGAAACTTCTCCTAAGTGGAAAGGAAGAAATAATCCGGGCGCATGGTATCTGACTGTTAAGAAAAACCGTCCGGTATATTATCCGCAGTTTACCTCAACTTCGTATTTGAAAGAACTGAAAGACAGCCTTTACTCGGAAGGACTAGTATTTCGATATTCTACAAAACCTTATGATAACTTAGCTGTGATTCGGAAGAATTATGAGCAGAAATATTTGTTGGACTGTTTGCGGCAACCTTTGGTTCAAAATTCCTCGGTCTATTTTTCCGGCATTAATTATTCAAAAAATTACATCGTATCTCTTTCTCCGCTTTTGCGCTTTTACGATGCAAGTGGCGATAAGAATCAAGCAATAAAGTTGCGGCACTTGTTACAGGGAATTTTAGATAGAAGAGAAGAGGACGAGATTGTGAGTGTGGAGAGAGCTGAGTTTAATAAGTTAATGAAGGCAGTTGCTGATCGTATAAAGAATATGATAAAACAGGGAACTACTACGGTTACTGTTAACAGTATTAAAGAGGAATACCAGCAACTAATTGATCCAGTGGAACCATGACATTATTCAGTTCTTTCAAACGCGACGAAACAGATGAACAGCTGATGGAACGCTTTGTATTCAGAGACAACGAGAAAGCATTCGAAGAGCTTTATTGTCGCTATGCTCCCCGCTTCAAAGGTTTCTTTATACGGATGCTGTCGGCGGACAGAGCATTGGCAGACGATTTCCTGCAAGAGTTGTTTCTCCGGATTTATGAAGCCAGAGGTAGTTATCAGCATGGAAAGCAGTTTTCTACATGGGCTTTTTCGATGGCATATAATCTTTGCAAAAATGAGTACCGCCACCGTGACATAGTAGACGAGTACCGTTTGCAACAGTCGTATACGAATGAAGAAGATAGTTGCTCTTCACCTGAGTTTGAGGCTGTGCATGATCGGCAGGTTTTCGACCGGCAGTTGAAGAAAGCGCTTGCAGGATTGACAGACGAACAACGGGCGGCATATACGCTCCGTTATGAGGAAGAACTTCCGGTACAGGAGATTGCCCAAGTCCTGTGTTGTCCGGAAGGTACAGTAAAATCTCGCTTATATTATACTTTGAAAGTATTGCAGCGTTCTTTATCAGATTATAATCCCCAAAAATAGATGAATATGAAAAGTGATGATTTAGAAAGATTGGAAGAATCGCAGGAGATGCAACAGTTGATTCGCTCTGCTAAAGAGCAGTATGAGCAGGAAAAGTCTGCCCAGCCTCCGGTTCCTTATTCTGTCTTTGCACGGACTCTTAAAGAAAGGCAGAAAGGCGAAAAGATGGAAGTGAAGCAGAAGCCATTCGGCAGGGGCGTTCTCGGGGAGAAGCATAAATATGGAAAACGTTCGGGGATTTCTCCCTGGTGGTTGGTAGCTGCCTGTTTGCTGGGGTGTATCATTGGTTATGGTGTTTCCAATACCCCGGATAGTCGGGAGACCGCTACGGACAGGCTTGCTGTAACAGATACGGTGATCATTGTGCATGAGCGGGTGGATACCGTTTATCGGGAGGTAAAAGTGCCTTCCCAATCTTTGGTCGCTTCGCAAGCTGTCCCAAGATCTAAGGATACAAAACTTCCGGGAGAGCGTGTCGAGTCGGATCGAATAGAACGGGAATCAGAACCTGCTTTTATCTCTATCGAGTTCTTACAGCAACAACGAAATCTGCCGGACCCGGATAGTGAATGTTATGCTGCAAACGGAATGACGGTTGCCGAAGGCAACTATCCGTTTCATTTGTTGGCAACTGTTCCGTGCAAATAGTGTTTTCCTGTTGGAGGGATGATGTAGATATTATTTAGGTCCGGAGGGGGGATGGCTTAAGAGGTAAAAGGAGCTCTATAGGTCCATGTTTCTGTTTGCCGGCTTTTGCTCAATCAGTGACTTGGTAATCTTGCTCAATGACAAAGTTTATAGGAACAGACATACAGACTGCTACAGGACGCCCAAGTTGCATACCCGGTTTCCATCGTGGCATCGATTCGATGATGCGTAATGCTTCTTTATCTAAGCTGGCAGATACGCTTTTGGTAACTTTTGCATCGCTGACATATCCGTTTACGTCGATAGTAAATTCTACGGTGACTTGTCCCTCTTCTCCTGCCTGAAAAGCTTCTTCCGGGTATTGTATGTTTTTCTTGATAAATTCATCGAGCCCGCTTAATCCTCCCGGGAAGTCGGGATTGTTGATTATAACATTAATGAGCGTTTGCTCAGGCATATCTTCGGGCTTCACCTTAATAACTTGCTTTTTTCGAATAAATATATTATGAATTTGAAAAGTGTCCGGCTCCATTCGCACAAAAAGTTCCGATGGAAAATCTTTATTCAATTGTAACAGCACATCTTTCATACCTATATGTGAGAAATGGAGCGTCTCTTTATGTTTGGCTTCAATAGAAAAGCCTCCATTTATATCGGAAGAGGTGCTTCTGTCAGCTCCCGGAATATAGATACTGACATTGCGCACAGGTTCTCCTTTCAGATTGATTACCTTACCTGTGAACTGCTGAAATTCCCTTTTTTGTGCAAAAACGTCGTTTGTATTTGCAACGCAAATACAAACGACGAATGAAAGTATGAATGACAGACGTTTCATGCTTTATCTGGCATATTCAGCCCAATTCGTATTCTTCATATCCCCACTTTTGGCCAGTTCGGCGTGCATGCCAAGTGCAGCCTGAATAGCGTGCGGAGTTTGTGCTTTGCCGCCTGCCAGTTTGAGATAATCCCAAAGTAACTGTTTGTAGTCCGGGTGTGCACAGTTTTCGATGATAGCCTGTGCGCGTTCTTTCGGGCTTTTGCCACGAAGATCGGCTACACCTTGCTCGGTGATGACGATGTTCACAGAGTGTTCGCTGTGGTCGAGGTGGGACACCATCGGTACGATAGCACTGATTTTTCCTTCCTTAGCCACAGACGGACAAGTGAAGATTGAGATATAAGCGTTGCGGGTGAAGTCTCCCGAGCCGCCGATACCGTTCATCATCTTTGTACCGCCGATATGAGTAGAGTTTACGTTTCCGTACAGATCGACTTCGATTGCCGTATTGATAGAGATAATGCCGAGTCGGCGTACCACTTCCGGATTGTTTGAGATTTCCGACGGACGGAGAACCAGCTTGTCACGGAAGAAGTCCATGTCATTGTAGATACCTTCCAGACAGTCATTAGTTACAGTCAGCGAACAAGCACTGCCAAACTTGATACGTCCTTCACGGATCAGACCGATCACAGAGTTCTGGATCACCTCCGTATACATTTCGAAAGCAGGAATCGTTTTGTCACGTCCCAGTGCACCGAGTACAGCGTTCGCAATGTTTCCCACTCCCGATTGCAAAGGAAGGAAGGTAGACGGGATGATGCCGCGTTTCATGTCGGCAGCAAGGAAGTCGGCAACGTTCTGGCCGATTTTGTCAGTCAACGGATCGGCGGCAGCGAATGAACGTGCTTCGTCCGGCCAGTTGGTTTCTACTACACCTACAATCTTCTTCGGGTCTACCTGGATATAAGGCAATCCGATGCGGTCACTCGGTTTGTAGATAGGAATTTCGCGGCGGTAAGGCGGGTCGAGCGGTTCGTACACGTCATGCAGACCCATGCAGGATTTGCTGTGTGCGGCGTTCAATTCAACGATGATCTGGTCGGCAAGGCGGCAGATAGTCGGAGAGATACCACCGGCAGCGGTCAGATAAATCTTTCCGTCCGGAGTCAGCTCACAGGCTTCGATGATTGCTACGTTTACCTTGCCCATAAAGCCATAACGTACTTCCTGTGCCATTTGTGACAGGTGAATGTCGTTGTAGGCGATCTCCCCGTTGTTCACGGCTTTACGGAAGTCGGAGTTGGTGGTATAAGGAGCGCGGTAGCGGATCGCTTTTGCACGTGACATAACGCCGTCGCAAGATTCTCCGGTAGATGCACCTGTGAAAATTCCTACTTGAAATGGGTTTCCCTTGGCATGTTCTGCTTCTGCAATTTTTGCGAGTTCAGCTGTAACAGCCTTTGCCGTTCCTGCCGGAGTAAATCCGCTCAGACCGATGTTGTAGCCATGTTTGATCAGGCTTGCAGCTTCTGCTGCCGAAATACGATTGAATGACATAAATAGTATAATTTCGCGTTAAATGCGGTTGATATTTGTTAGTTAATACTCAATGTTCAAAATACTTAAAAACTCATTACCGGTAATCTGGAAAGTTCATTACTTAATACTTGCGTTGCAGGATTTCTCCCCAGATAATAGCGCGTCGGGCTTCTTCTGCAGAATGGATTGAAAAATCTTCCTGGTTGCTGTTGTCCGTTTCGGGATGATCATAATGAGAACCTTGCTTCGTGTTTCGTTTATCTTGTGCGGAACTGTTCGCTATGGATGCGGCTACAGATATTTCTTCTTTTTTCTTCTTGGGTGTCGGTTTGGGAGCCGGTTTGGGAGCGGGCTGTTCCACCGGAAGTGATTGGAGGAAATCGTCCAAAACCTTGCTGCCTCTCCCCCAAAATTCGGGTATGGGAGTAGCATCGGGATCTACTTCGACCGGAGATGGTGTGGGTGGGACGGGGCGTTTATTCTGAGTCTTTTTCGACTTGTTATTTTTGCTCACCTCTTTGAATATTCCCACGAGGATGACACCTGCTATCAAGAGAAATTTCAAAAAATCTTCCATTCTGTTTCACTTCTAAATAGTTATCCGCCAAAGGTAGGCAATAAATCTGATTCGAGCTAACATTTTGTTATGAAAAAAGGGCAGCTTCACAGCTCCCCTTAATTTTTTTAACCTAAACCTTAACTATGAAAAAATCTAATGTTTCTTTCATTGCACAAATGTGAAAAATAAAATTAAATTTAGCAAGGATATGCCCCTCAAATGTTTATTCCATTAACATTAATTACCAAAATAATGCCTGAACTACAAGTTTTTGCGTTATTTTCGTACCATTTTACCACTTATTGAATTCGAAGCCGTATCTTTGCGGACAAATTTAAAACGAGATTTGAATATGAACGAATTAACGGGAGCGGACTTTAAATCCGCAACTGCTGATGACAACAAGAAGTTGTTTATCGAAACTTATGGCTGCCAGATGAACGTGGCAGACAGTGAGGTGATTGCTTCGGTAATGCAGATGGCAGGCTATTCGGTAGCCGAAACGCTCGAAGAAGCCGATGCTGTGTTTATGAATACCTGTTCGATCCGCGACAATGCGGAGCAGAAGATTCTGAACCGTCTGGAGTTTTTCCACTCACTGAAGAAAAAGAAGAAGAATCTGATTGTAGGTGTGTTGGGCTGTATGGCCGAACGGGTGAAGGATGACCTGATTACGAATCATCATGTCGACCTGGTGGTGGGCCCCGATGCTTACTTGACGCTACCCGAACTGATTGCGGCGGTAGAAGCCGGAGAGAAAGCGATCAATGTAGACCTTTCGACGACTGAGACCTACCGTGATGTGATTCCTTCGCGTATCTGCGGCAATCACATTTCCGGATTTGTGTCCATCATGCGCGGCTGCAATAACTTCTGCACCTACTGTATCGTGCCTTATACCCGCGGACGCGAACGCAGCCGTGATGTAGAGAGCATTCTGAATGAGGTGGTGGATCTTGTGGCGAAGGGCTACAAAGAAGTTACCCTGCTGGGACAGAACGTAAACTCTTACCGGTTTGAGAAGCCGACCGGTGAAGTCGTTACCTTCCCGATGTTGCTTCGTACCGTAGCTGAAGCTGCTCCGGGCGTACGTGTCCGTTTCACGACTTCCCATCCGAAGGATATGAGTGACGAAACGCTGGAAGTAATTGCCCGGGTACCGAACGTGTGCAAGCATATCCACCTCCCCGTGCAGAGCGGCAGCTCCCGCATCTTGAAACTGATGAACCGCAAATATACCCGTGAGTGGTATCTGGACCGGGTAGCCGCTATCAAACGTATCGTTCCCGATTGCGGCCTGACAACCGATATCTTCTCGGGCTTCCATTCCGAAACGGAAGAAGATCATCAGCTCTCGCTTTCTTTGATGGAAGAATGTGGCTACGATGCCGCCTTTATGTTTAAATATTCTGAACGTCCGGGGACGTATGCTTCGAAGCATCTCGAAGATAATGTGCCCGAAGATGTGAAAGTCCGTCGCCTGAATGAGATTATCGCTTTGCAGAACCGTCTGTCCGCAGAGTCCAACCAGCGCTGTATCGGAAAGACGTATGAAGTATTGGTAGAAGGTGTTTCCAAGCGTTCGCGCGATCAGTTGTTTGGCCGGACGGAGCAGAATCGTGTGGTGGTGTTCGACAGAGGTACGCATCGTATCGGTGATTTTGTCAATGTACGGGTGACCGAGGCTAGTTCGGCTACGTTGAAAGGCGAAGAAGTCTAGTATATCATTCTCTATTTAGGCACGGATTTCACGGATTAACACGGTTTCAATAAACTAAAGCCGTGTAATCCGTGAAATCCGTGCCTAAATAATATTATTTGGGGAGAGCCGGAGAGTGGTTGTCAAACTACATCATCATGTGCCTGCGGATGGAGAACTTCACGATTGCCATTGCGTTGATGGTGCTGAAGGGGATATCCATTGGGTCGTGATGAGCGTTGTAGCTTACCAGCTTGAGGTATCCCTCCTTTTCCGAGCGGTTCACATATTTCACTGCCAGATACTCATCCCCTTCGATCGTAAACGAAACCAGGTACATTTCACCGTAAATGAGATTGCTGAAACTGTTGATCTCTTTAAACCCTACAATGTCTCCCGATTTCAATATCGGATACATACTGTCGCCGCTGATATAAACGGCTCCGTCGCATAGGGGAATGCTTGGGATCTGTATCTTTCCTACCATATATTGTTGCTTGTTGGTGAGCAACGTTTTCAGGTTGGCAGCAGCTGTAATATCATATAGGGTAACGCTGCGGTCATCCATTGCTTCTGCTGTTTTAGGATTGTGAATCATCTGAACCTCGCCGCTTACTAAATCGCTTTCACAGAACTTGGTTCGATGTCTGGGGGTACCCTTCCCAACCAGCAGCCAATTAAGGTCTACATCTCTCATTTTGTTGAGCAGCAGATGAAAGTCAATCCGGTTTCTGGCGCACCAGTTGGATAATGTTGCACGTGAAACACCTAAGTAACTGGCCAGTTCACTATCCTTTTTAAAGTTGAGCGCCTGCTTGGCGCGCTTTACTATTCCCGAAACATCTAGAAATGTATCCATATTATTCTTGTTATATTTTTAGTGGTGTGAATAATGTTTATATTATATTGATCCTCAGTTTATTTATTGTTTTAACATTCTTAATTTTAAAAACTATTTGTTTTATGTATAAAACATGTATTATATTTGTGACGATTTGAAATTTAATATGTTTCAAAAATAGGCATAAATTAGGTAATAACTATGAATATGAAGGAGAATTTTATAGAAAATTGTAAAATGGCTGTTTTCAATAGCTCT
This sequence comes from Bacteroides sp. HMSC067B03, assembly GCF_001811315.1. Classification (NCBI taxonomy): domain Bacteria; kingdom Pseudomonadati; phylum Bacteroidota; class Bacteroidia; order Bacteroidales; family Bacteroidaceae; genus Bacteroides; species Bacteroides sp. HMSC067B03. The sequence goes on from NZ_KV804412.1 coordinate 156,532, forward strand.
TAGACAAGGTACACATCGCCTGGATGAATGGTACTTGCCAACCTGTCGGAGGGTACCATTCGGCAGCTTGACCGGTACCGGCCAATAGCCTGACCGGTACTTGCCGGCAAATTGACCGGTATCATTCTAAATAGCTGTTATAGGGGAACATACAAACATACACACCGTCAACATTATGTAATATTTTGATTATGGATAACATGAATAACTTAGAAAACGCCACCGCTCACTACTGCGGACAATGCAAACGCAAGCTCCCTTTGGATGCTTTTTACTTCAACAAACGCCGGCAATGTTTCGACCGCTACTGCAAAGATTGCCGCAAGGAAAGAAGCCGTATCTACTACCAAAAGAAAGAAGATACACAGTATGTAAATGAACGTACCAACTATCCGGTGATCACCCGTACGGAAGATCCTGAAAAGAGAACTGAACTCATTCTTCACGCCATGCAGGTAGTAAGGGCGAGCGTCTTGCAGAAATGTAAGAAGCAACGGGAAGAAGAAGCGATGAGAGAATGAGGAGAAAAGTGATAAGTAACAAGTAATAGGTACAAGTATAACAATTTAAAACTCGCTGATATGCCACGAATAAAAAAACAGGGACTAGACTATTTTCCCCTTAATACCGATTTTATACACGACCGCCTGGTGCGTCGTATCATGAAGCGCGAAGGTGACGCTTCGCTTTCCGTACTGATAGAGGTACTTTCCTATATCTATTCGGGCGAAGGTTATTATGTGTGTGCCGACGCGCTTTTCTACGAAGATCTGTCGTCCAATCTATACGAGAAAACCAGTGATGATATCAGGCGCATTGTCTCCTTAGCCGTGGAGTACGGAATATTCGACGCTGCGCTCCATGCCAAGTATGGCATTCTGACCTCTGCCGATATACAGCGTCAGTACCTTTTCAGCACCAAGCGCAGAAATGTTTCGCATCTCGACCCTGCCTATTGCCTGATAAGCGAAGAACTGCTTGCTCGTCCGTCCGGGAAAAACGGAGCGGGCAACCGGAGTAGCCAACCCCGTGAAACTGTAAATTCTGTTAATGAAACAAGCATGGAATCATCCGTTACTGCCGATGAACAAGGGGGATCGGACGAATTGGAAGTAAATGTTAACAGGGCTGAAAATGGATCGTTTATCCCCGAAAATGTAACATCCGGTACACATAGCATAGCACAGAATAGCATAGCAGAGCATAGCGTAGCAAAGAATAGAAAAGATTCCCCCTCTCCTTCCTCTCCCGAGGCGGAGTGCGGGAATACGGAAAGCGGAAACCCGAAAGGAGAAGAAGAAAAGGAAAAAGAAGAAAGAGGAGGGAAGGAAGGAGGAAAGGAGGAAAATTTTCTCGAAAAGAACACGGAGGCGCCCCTTCCGTCCAAACGTCGGGAATGGACCAACGAAACCCTCTCCGAACTGCAACCTCCCACTGATGGTATCGGGCGAAACTATGATGGATTACTTTACAACATGCGCCTCTACGGGATACCTCCTATGGAACAGTACGCAATCATCCGAAAAAGCAACTTTGGGGCAATCGGAGGACCTGTCTGGAAAGGATTTTGTGCGTTGCGTGACAGTTGTGGAAAAATCAAGATGCCGGGACGGTATTTGCTAAGTGTGATGAATCGGTAGGACGATAGTTGATGAGTTTAAATATTTGATATATAATGCATTAAATAAAAATATTCATTTGTTTAAGACGGTTTTTGAAAATAATTTCTTCATGTAAAACCATTCCCTTATCTTTGTAGTGTCATTAAGCTTGAGGACAACATAACACAATTTTATTAACAACAAAAACTATTACAATTATGACTGTATTATACAAACCGTACCAATCGAGTGTGGTAAGTAAAAGTGGTAAAAAATTATTCTACCCAAGAGTGGTCCGTACCGGTAATGTCGGTACATCGACCATAGCCGAAGAGATTGCTGAATACTCATCCCTTTCCCGGGGAGATGTAAAGAACACCATCGATAACTTGATTACCGTCCTGACCCGGCATCTGCAATCTTCTCAGACCGTGACACTTGAGGGACTCGGCACCTTCCGGATAGTGATGATAGCGGGTGGCAGGGGTGTCGAAACCGCTAAAGAAGTGTCTGCCTCCCAAGCATCGCTCACAGTTCGTTTCCAACCCTGCACTACCAAGAATCTGGATCATAGCGTAGCCACCCGCTCCATGGTGACAGGGGTGAAATGTATGCGCTTCGATCTTGCTGATGCTGCCGCTCCGGGTGGAGAAGTAAATCCGGACCCGAATCCCGACGATGGCGATGAGGAAGCGCCGGATCCGACAGTATAACGAACCGCCACACGCAACACACATAACGGACGACTAGACTATACTGCATTATGAATTTTTAGAAACAACGACTTAACTAGAAACAACAATTAGACTAAGGCAGTGACTTAACTAAGACAACGACTTAACTAAAAATAATGACTTAACTGTCTGATAAATTATCAATTCACATGAGAACTATCAATTTGATCGTGGTGCATTGTTCCGCTACGCAGGGGAATCGTATGCTCTCTCCGGAGGCTCTCGACCTGATGCACCGCCGCCGCGGTTTCAACGGAACAGGCTATCACTATTACATCCGCAAAGACGGAACGGTGCATCTCACCCGCCCTGTCGAACGTATCGGTGCACACGTGAAAGGCTTCAATGCAAACAGTATCGGAATCTGCTATGAAGGTGGTCTGGACTGCCGGGGACGCCCGGCAGATACCCGGACTCCGGAACAGCGTGCTGCACTTCGGCTACTTGTACATCAGCTGCTTGAGAAGTTTCCGGACTGCCGGGTGTGTGGGCACCGGGATCTCTCGCCGGATAAGAACGGTAACGGGGAGATAGAGCCGGAAGAGTGGATGAAAGCGTGTCCGTGCTTTGATGCTGAAGAGGAATTTAAAGAACTTGTGGCAGAAGGTACGGTAGAAACACAGAGTAAACTAAACTATTTAAAGAACGAGAAAGGAGGTAAATGATGGCAATGAAGAAATCTGTATGGGACATGATCCTGAAGGTGGTTATCGCGATAGCGTCGGCTGTGGCAGGCGTGTTGGGGGCTAATGCGATGAATCTTTGAAAATAGCTTGAGTCAAGATACTCAGTTCCCCGCCACGAAAGTGTGCGACGCTCTCGTGTAGCGGGGATCATTATACATTAATTATTAAAATAAATAGATAACAATGAAGAAACGAATTATATTCTTTATAGTGATGGCATCTCTCATTTATTCCGGATTATTTGCTCAAAGTCCCCCAAAGAATGGAATTGGATTTCTTGACGCAATACCTGTGACTTTATCTGCGGGGCAGTCATCTTTTACTGATACGCGAAATACGAGTGAGCCTGCTTATGGGCAATACCGGTATTTTTCACCGAGAACGGGGTCATATGAGATTACTGATGGGTGTGCAGCGTATTATAGGCTACAAACGACTGCGAGTGGCGATATTAGAATTCATAACTGGGATTCGGAAACTGCATTTACCACTTTATTTTTGGTAGCTCCGCTCCACCCGGGTGATGAGTCCGAATGGGGTTACAATAGCGATGCAATGTACACTGTAGCTATGTTTGATAGAGGAGATACTTATGACTTTGATGAAGCGGGTATTCCCGAATATGCTTCGCACGGAGCGGCATATCTCCATATCCCTAATCTTCCGGCAGGCACTTATTTTCTTATAGCTGCCGGATATAAGGGAAGCAATGGGTCGGTGCGGAACGGAAAGATTAAAACGACTATTATAGCAGATCTAAGTTCAGGTATCCCGGAAGAACCGGATATGAAACCTGAAGAAATTAATACCTGTCCGATACAATACCAATACGATCAGTCAGGAAATCGAATAAAAACTATCAAAACGAAATAATTATGAATATAATATCAAAAATAAGGATTATAGTGGCAGGGCTATTAGTGACTCTACCAATGCAAGCGCATACATCTGTGTCTGAGGATAATACGGATGTGGGAAAAATCCCTGTTCAGTATGCTTTAAGTCCGACAGGTGCCGTTACCTATCAGGTACCTATAAATGTTCATTCCGCCCCGGATGGTTTTCAGCCGCAACTGTCATTTAGCTATAACAGCCAGCAGAATGAAAGCGCACTAGGGTATGGATGGACTATTGGAGGGTTGTCTGCTATCAACCATGTTAGCGGTAGCATTTATTATGATGGAAAAGCTACCCCGTTGTCTACTTCAGAAGATAAATTAATGCTGGATGGTATGCGACTGATGAAGAAAAGCACGGATACCTGGCAATCCGAACAGGGATTTGTCAAAGTGAAGAAATTGGCAGATGGCGCATTGGAAACTCGCTATCCGGATGGAAACACTGTCCTGTTCAAGACTTTTCCGCAGGCTCCTTTCAGCTATGTGATGACTTCCTGTGTAAATCGCAAAGGACAGTCTATAAAATACGAATATATGCAAGTGGATAATATGTCCTATATTAGCAAGATAATGTATGGTGAAACTGGAGGAGTATATAATGACTCTGTTATATTTACCTATCGGAATGTGACTGATGATATCACGCGTTATGCTGACGGAAAGCCACTTAAATATAGCCGTCTGTTAGAAAAGGTAGAGTCTTATTATAAAGGTAGGCTGTGGCGTCGTTATCGACTTTCTTATCAAAACAGGGGAGTGAATCTGCCCGTACAGTTGGATTGTGAGACCGAAAGCCGCAAACTTGCTCCTTTATCTTTCAAGTATGGTGACGGACGGAGCATCGAGTTTTTAAGCGGAAATACTATTTATTTGGAACGGTATTTTCCGAACTCTGCTCAGGGAGGCAGTTCTTACAGGTCTCTTGCCTTGTCGCGCGGCAAGTTCAGCCGGACATCAAAGAGTGACGGACTGATCTCGTATCCGGTATTTTATGGCGAGTATAGTGAAGACCAGCATTTGCTTATATATAAAGATTTATCCGATTATCCAGTTTCTCCCGTAGTTTTTACGGCTGGAAAGGGTTTTAAGCAATTAGTTGCGGCTGATGTAAACGGAGATGGTCTGGAAGTCCCGGTAAAAGTGAATTATTATGAAGAAAACGGTACGGATAGGCTGGTGGCTTCTGTTTATGGAAACGACGTTGATCCCAATCGTCATTCAGACTACGTATATTCGGAATGGGGTGGATATGTGCACGAACGCCAAGTGCTTTTTGGTGACTTCAATGGTGATGGTAAAACGGAGTTGCTGGCTATATCCAGTTGTCATGATTCGGATCGAAACAAATATCTGTCACGCGCCTTACTGGTCGACCTGAATGGCCGAAAGGCTATTTACGACGGAGAATGTTTCGACTTTACACTGTATCAGACGGACAACAAAGCATTGTATTCCGATCGAATGATCCCTATGGATTATAACGGTGATGGCAAAACGGATATCTGTTTGATTAACATAAACGGTCTTTATGTATATGAGTTTACCGGAGACGGGTTCAGGCAACTGGCATATTCGAGTGCTATCAATATCATGTACTTCAACTTTGAAAGTCCTACTATCAAAGATAGAGAACTGATGGTGGCGGACATGAATGGTGACGGGAATATGGATATTATTCTGGGGCCCCGCCGTGTACATTGCAAGGAAGGATTCAAGCATTTGGGAGACGGTATCTGTCATGGCGCATGTAATAGTGAAAGCAATTTGAAAAGCACCAGTGCGGCTGGATACAAGCATTATGTACACTCCTCCGGACAGGAATGTATGGTAGATCCAAGTGTGACCGAACGGGATTTGGTTGTCTTTGACTGGAATGTGGAAAACGGCAAACAATGGAAGTTTCTGATATCTACCGGAAATTCATTTTACAGTGATAGTAATCCGGGATTCAAGGTGCATACAGAGGAGTTGTTCTACAGTTTCTACGAGACAGTGGGAGATAACTTTATGCTGATAGATGTAGACAGCGACGGCCGGCCGGACTTGTTGCGTAACGTGCGTGGAAAAATAGATCTTTATCTGAATGTGAATGGAAAGATTAGTCAGACTCCTAATATACGTTCCTCATTGCAAATGGATAATCTGTCGGCACAGTTTGCTATGGCTAATGTGGCTAAATCTTATTACTGGTCGGGAAGTCTGATTTGTGTGGACAATGAGAAACTTCATGTGTATGATTATACACATAATGAGTCGGAGGCGCGTATGTTGCACGACCTGACCGATAGCTACGGAGTTACTTCGAATCATTATTACATGGATATTGTGAAAGTGCCTGAGAGTCGCTATGTGAGTACTCCGGACGCATCGTTGGGATATGTCAGATATCCGTATACTGTAATGACTCCCCATTTGTATGTGTCGGGATGGCTGAAGAAGATGAAAGGGAATGAGCAGCTTTCGTGGGAATATTATAATTATACGAATGCCGTATTTCACCGGACGGGTTTAGGTTTTCGTGGTTTTAGGAAAATAGAGACAGAAGACATCGTGAATAAACGCACAATGACTTCCGTGTTTGATCCGGAGTTGCTGAGTGCCGAAGTGAGAAAAGAAACTCCTACCGATACAATTGTACGCAAATATGTGTTAGAAAAGGCGCAAGATAAGACAGTGCTCCTGAAATTAGAGAGGGAGACGGTAAAGGATGCTCTCAACAAGAAGGAAAAGAGTACTACGTATGAATATAATAATTATGGTTAAGTAGTTGGTGCATCTATCTCCTATGATGCTCATAATACGGAAAAGAAGTCATATGGTTATCAGAATGTAGATAGGAGTGATCTGTATCTATTGGGACTTCCGTATTATGCCCATACGAAGAGTTTCCGTAATGATTCAATCATCTTTCAGGAAGTAAGAACGGACTACGACGATCGGTACTTGCCTGTAAGAAAGACTAATTTTTTTAATGGGAATATTACTTCCCAAGAACTCTGTGAGTATAACGATCGTCTGCAATTGACTAAACAGGAGCAATGTTCTTATGAATCAACAAATTGGTTGTCGAAGGAATTTGTTTATAGTTTGGACGGACATTTATTGAGAGACAGTACTTCTATGGGACTGTTTACCGATTATGTTTATGATCCGGAAACCGGTTTTTTACAGAGTAGTACTGACCATAAAGGACGTGCTACCCGCTATGTATATGATGATTGGGGGAACCTTGTAGGAACCCATAATCCGGATGGCAGTGTAAAACAGACATCAGCTGCATGGAGCAAAGAAGGAGAACCGGGATTGTATGTAATAACTACTGTTGAGACCGGAAAACCTGTGTCTAAAACGTATTATGACTTTTTACAACGGGAAATTCGTATATCACAGATTCGCTTTGATGGTCAGGAAATGAAAACGGATAAGGTATACAATACCAAAACTGGTCTGCTGGAAAAAGAATCGCTGCCCACTACAGGCAATGTGCCTTTACGTTGGAACGATTATACGTATGATAAGTTTGGTCGTCGTACTTCTATACACTATGCATCCGGAAAAGTAGACTCATGCGCTTACGGTGCTTTGACCGATACTGTTATTGAAAATGGTATTCGTCGTATCCGCAAGTATGATGTAATGGGACTGATGACGCAAACTACGGATGCTGCAGGAAGTATTGTCTATTATTATCGTCCTGATGGACAACCAGTGCTTGCGGTGGCTCCGGGAGATGTTCAGACTCGTTTCTATTATGATAAGTACGGTCGCAGAATCGCTATCAAAGATCCAAGTGCGGGAATCAGACGTACAGCTTATGACGATGCGGGAAACATCTGTAAGGAAACGGATGCAGACGGTCGTGAGATAACGACAGAGTATGACTGCTATGGTCGCCTTACGAAGCAAACGACACTGGATTTGACTACTGTTTATACTTATGATGATACAGAAAATGTGTTGCTTTCGGCTGTATCAAATAATGGCAGTGCTCTGCTCAATACCTACGATGAATATGGAAGGTTGAAAATACAGCGTGAAGAGGCTCCCGACGGAAAATGGTTGCAGAAAACATATGCCTATACAGATGATGGAATGCCGGATTCTGTTTCTTATACATCGCAAAACGGTACTTTGGCTACCGAACAGCTTATCTATCGAAATGGTTTCCTGACGGAAGTCCGTCTGGCAGATGGTACAATAGTTTATCGCCACGATGAAGAGAATCCGCAAGGTCAACTGACGAAGCTTACTTCCGGAGGAATGCAACGCAGTTATACTTTCAATGATTGGGGATTACCTGTGAAGCGTAGCATTACTCGGGCTGACGGTTCTGTCCTTTTCGATTACAGCTATCATTTCAATGCCTCGAATGGTAACTTGGAGAGTCGTATCGATACAAAAAGAAATCTAGCTGAGAACTTTGGTTATGATGCCTTAAACCGCCTTACTAGTTATGGAGGGAAAATAGTGGAATATGATAACCTTGGTAATATTCGTCAGAAAGGTAATGCTGGAGAATTAATGTATACGAATCCTAACCATCCTTATGCAGTGACGGGGTTGACTCCTTTGGCAGAAAGCCCTGTTAAGTCCCATCTTGATATCGTATATACCGCTGCTGAGCGTCCTTCCATCATTACCCACGGCATACAAAAAGCTGTATTGACATATAATGCCAATCATGATCGTATACGTATGCAATATTCCGATAATTCTCGGAATCTGTTGACCCGTTACTATCTTGGTGATAATTATGAACTGGATGTTGACAGTACAGGTGTGCATGAACGTCTTTATCTTGGTGGGGGGTATTATGACGCTTCTGCTGTGTTGATGAAGAAAGGAGACACATCATTGGTTTACTTCATTCATCGTGACTATTTAGGTAGTGTTTTGCAAATCGCAGATGCACAGGGTAACATTGTGGAAGAAAACAATTTCGATGCCTGGGGATGTAGACGTAATCCTTCAACGCTAAAGGCTTACGCTATTGGTGCAGCTCCGAAATTACTGCTGGGCAGAGGCTATACGGGGCACGAGCATTTGGAAATGTTCGGAGTGATTAATATGAATGCCCGGTTGTATGATCCGGTGTTAGGGCGTTTCTTGACTCCTGACCCTTATGTGCAAATACTGGATTTCACGCAGGCTTTCAATCGGTACAGTTACTGTATGAATAGTCCGTTGTGCTATGTTGATGAGAATGGTGAGTTTTTCTTTAGCATTTTTCTTGGTCCGGTAGGAGCAATATTGGATGGTATTTGTTGGGGAGCTGTTATCGGAGCAGGAGCATCAGCGGTTACTTACTCAGTATCAACCTTGATAAGTGGGCAGCCATGGAATAGTGGAAATTTTTGGAAGTCCGTAGGTGTCGGTGCAGTTGGTGGTGCAATTGGTGGCGGTTTCGGTGCTGTTGGAAGTTTGTCGGCTTTAGGTACTTTTGGAAACTCTGTTGGGTATAATATGCTTAGCGGTGTAGCCAATACTGCGGCGACCAATGCTATATTTGGAAATGATATGAATTGGAGTGATATTTATTCTGTCATAGGTGGCTCTGCTATTGGTATTGTAATTCCTACCTTTAAGGGGGTAAATGGTGGTAAGCTTGCAAACAGTTTGGCTGAAATAGGCTATAATTCAATGAGAGGAACTGCTACGGGGCTTACTTCCGGTGTGGTGAATGCTATCGCATATAAAGACCCGGATCGGATTTGGCAGGATGCTGTTGGGGGAGCTATCAGTGGCGTTAGTAGAAGCATTGCGATGGATGTGATATTTGGTGCTCCGTATAAAGTTGAAAAGTCCTATGGTGCCGAAGGATTATATAGAGGTGGAGGATTATCAACATTACTCATGAAAGGTGGTGGAATCACATTAGGTAGGAATATGTATGTTAATTCTAGAAACGACGAAGAAGGTACTCGTTTCCATGAGAATTATCATATACAACAACAAAATCAAATGGGATGGGCCAACTTTTATGGACGCACCATTCAAGAATACAGTCAATATGGATTCTTTGACCCGATGGACAATGTATACACAACAAAAGGGACATTAGAATACAAAGCTGACGAGTATAGAAATAGAATGATGAAGATTCCTTGGGGAAGTTCTTATTATAAGTAAGAATAAGGAGGAGAAGGAAATTAATTTTATTCTCCTCCTTTTTTTTATGAGAAATATATGCTTTATTTGCGAAACAATTATTGATAATCAGCACAAATTGGAAATGAAAGTATTTTTTTATCTTATATTAGTTTTAACTCTAATGAGTTGCATCCAATTAACGAGTATATCACTTGTCAATACAACAAATGAACCTATAAAACTTTGTTGCTATTATAATGCTAATAATTATGCAGACTCGGTATATATTGATAAAAGAGATACTTCGTTATTGATTTTTCGATCCGCATGGTTTCATAGTAGTAAAAAAGTAAGAAGAGCATACATTAATCACATGGATAGTTTAATCATTCAAAGTTTGAGTAAAAGGATTGTTTATCGAGATAATAAATCTATTTATGAATTTCTTATCAATAATAATGATACAGCCGATATGGTTGAAACAAGAGTTAATTAAATAAATTTTATGCGCAATCAAATAGCTGGCAGATTAGGAAGATGTACATGAATGAGTTATGTCCTATTTTTAAGATTATCATTGAAAGAAGATTGTTTGAATCCATTCTAATAGAAAAAATACTGCATAAAACACTGCAAGAATATGCATAAATGATCTTGTTTTTGGATATAGATAGGTGAAATATGCATGATAACTAGCAATGTTAGGAGGCGTTTCATTTAAAGAAACACCTTGTTGGTTTTAAAGGAACGACTCGTTGGTCGGTGAGAAACATTTCGCTTCATTTAAAGGAACAGAATAAAAGGTACTTTGGATGTTTGTTTTGCTCTGGATATTGTCAATTGTGGGATGGACTGAGAATGTTAGATTGATACTTGAGACGTGACACATGCGTTCTATTTTCATGTTTTATCCTTATTTTCTGTCTTGTTGATTCTTATAACGTAAAATATGTGTGATTTGAAAATATGCAGACTGTGATTCCTTCCGTTTTTCCAGTTCAGCCCGTACTTGTGTTGTATATTTCTGATTCTGCACAATGATTCCTATCCATTTTTCATGTACTAAGAAGTTTTGTTCTGATTGCGGGAAGTTGCTTCACATTTCATTTTATCCTCCTGTTTGGGAGTACACTTTGAAATAAGTGTCAGAGTAACGTTATATTATTAAAAGTACTTAACGAAAGCCCGTTACGTCACTTTTTATTTGTTTCTTTGCACCAAATTCGGGAATAGTGTTGTCTTGTGAATCGGGGCAGCACTTAATTTTGCTTAGAAATTAATGGAGAAACTCATTATAAATGCTTGTCCGGTGTGTGGCAGTACGCACTTGAAACGCGTCATGACTTGTACGGATTTTTATGCTTCGGGCGAACAGTTTGAGCTGTGTTCGTGTGAAGACTGCGGATTTACGTTCACGCAAGGTGTGCCGGTAGAAGCAGAAATAGGCAAGTATTATGAGACTCCCGATTACATCTCCCACACTGATACGCGCAAGGGCGCGATGAATACCATTTACCATTACGTACGTTCCTATATGCTGGGCCGCAAGGCGCGTCTGGTAGCCAGAGAGGCACACCGAAAAAGAGGGCGTTTGCTTGATATAGGTACGGGAACCGGTTATTTTGCCGACGCTATGGCTGGCCGTGGCTGGAAAGTGGAGGCAGTGGAGAAAAGTCCGCAGGCGCGTGCTTTTGCCAAAGAGCATTTCGATTTGGACGTAAAGCCTGAATCAGCTTTGCAGGAGTTTGCTCCCGGCAGTTTCGATGTGATCACCCTCTGGCATGTGATGGAGCATCTGGAACATCTCAATGAGACATGGGAGATGCTTCGTGAGTTGCTGACAGAAAAAGGGATGCTCATTGTGGCGGTACCCAACTGTTCCTCTTACGATGCGGAACGTTACGGAGAGTATTGGGCGGCATACGATGTCCCCCGCCATCTCTGGCATTTCACTCCCGGCACTATTCAGCAATTAGCTTCCCGCCATGGTTTCATAATGGCGGCGCGTCATCCGATGCCGTTTGATGCGTTTTATGTGTCGATGCTGAGTGAGAAACATCGCGGCAGTTCGTGCAGTTTCCTTAAAGGGATGTATGTAGGGACGCTTGCCTGGTTCAGTACTTTGGGACGGAAAGAACGGAGCAGTTCGATGATTTACGTATTCCGGAAAAAAAGATAGCGCATGGGAAATAAAAACAGATATAAGTCGAAGTCACTGTTCGACATGCAATTTATAACGTCCAGTATCAGTACGACATTGGTGTTATTGCTGTTGGGACTGGTCGTGTTCTTTGTGCTCACGGCGCACAACATGTCTGTGTACGTGCGCGAGAATATCAGTTTCTCCATTCTCATCAGTGATGACATGAAAGAGGCGGATATTCTGAAACTTCAGAAGAAGCTGAATCAGGAACCTTTTGTGAAGCAGTCCGAATACATCTCCAAGAAGCAGGCGCTCAAAGAACAGACAGAAGCGATGGGGACAGACCCCGAAGAATTTCTCGGATATAACCCTTTCACGGCCTCACTTGAAATCAAGCTACACTCCGATTATGCCAATTCCGACAGCATTGCGAAGATAGAAAAACTGATAAAGAAGAATTCCAATATACAGGATGTGCTCTACCGGAAAGAGCTGATTGATGCCGTTAATGAAAATATACGGAATATCAGCCTTGTGCTGCTGGCACTGGCGGTGGTGCTCACCTTCATTTCCTTCGCTTTGATCAACAATACAATACGACTTGCCATCTATTCCAAACGATTCCTTATTCATACCATGAAACTGGTGGGTGCCAGTTGGGGATTTATACGGGGGCCCTTCCTGCGTAGAAACGTGTGGAGCGGGATATTGGCGGGTATGCTTGCCGATGCCATATTGATGGGGACTGCCTATTGGGCGGTGACCTATGAGCAGGAGCTGATTCAGGTGATTACTCCGGAAGTCATGCTGATTGTATGCGGCAGCGTATTGGTGTTCGGGGTGATCATAACCTGGCTGTGCGCTTACCTCTCTATCAATAAATATCTGAGGATGAGAGCCAACACGCTGTATTATATTTAGGAGAATAACATATAGTTGGGAATTTAGTAACTTGTAACAAAATAAGCTTATGTCTGACAAACAGAAATTTGCCTTCGATAAAGTGAACTTTATCTTGCTCGCAATAGGAATGGCGATTGTCATTATTGGATTTCTATTGATGACGGGCCCTACATCGTCCGAAACGGTTTTTGAACCGGATATTTTCAGTGTACGCAGAATCAAGGTGGCACCTGTGGTTTGCCTGTTTGGTTTTTTATCAATGATATACGCAGTGTTGCGTAAACCTAAAACACAAAAAACAGAAGAATAAGGATGGGGGATTTAACGACATTTGAGACGATTATTATTGCTATTGTAGAAGGGTTGACAGAGTTTCTTCCGGTTTCTTCTACCGGGCACATGATTATAGCGCAAAACGTACTGGGCGTAGAAAGTACGGAATTTGTAAAAGCGTTCACGGTTATCATTCAGTTTGGTGCGATTCTTTCGGTAGTTTGCCTTTATTGGAAACGTTTCTTCCGGCTGAACCATGCACCGGTGCCGGAGAATACACCTGCCATCAAGCGCTTTCTGCACAAATTTGATTTCTATTGGAAGTTATTGGTCGCTTTCATCCCTGCTGCCGTGCTGGGTTTCTTATTTAGCGATAAAATAGACGAGATGCTGGAAAGTGTAGTGATAGTGGCTGTGATGCTGGTTATCGGAGGCATATTCATGCTGTTTTGCGACAAGATATTTTCGCAAGGAAAGGAAGATACGGTATTGACGGAAAGAAAAGCGTTCAACATCGGTTTGTATCAGTGCATAGCCATGATACCGGGGGTATCCCGCTCCATGGCTACCATTGTAGGAGGTATGGCGCAGAAGCTGACACGTAAGGATGCCGCCGAATTTTCGTTCTTCCTGGCAGTACCGACCATGTTTGCGGCAACCGGATATAAGGTGCTGAAACTCTTCCTCGACGGTGGTACGGAAATTCTGCTCAATAATATGCCGGCACTTATCATTGGCAATGTCGTGGCTTTTGTCGTGGCTTTGCTGGCTATCAAGTTCTTTATAAGCTTTGTGACAAAATATGGCTTTAAGGCATTTGGCTGGTACCGGATTATTGTAGGCGGAACGATCCTGATCATGTTGTTGCTGGGATACAATTTAGAAATTGGCTGATGAATTTTAAAAAAGGAGAAGTACTGTTTTTCAATAAACCTCTCGGCTGGACTTCGTTTAAGGTAGTAGGACACGTCCGTTACCATATCTGCCGCCGGATAGGAGTGAAAAAGCTGAAAGTAGGCCATGCCGGAACGCTCGACCCTCTTGCTACGGGAGTGATGATAGTATGCACCGGTAAGGCTACGAAACGAATAGAAGAATTTCAGTATCACACCAAGGAATATGTAGCCACGCTCCGGCTGGGTGCTACTACTCCCTCGTACGATCTGGAACATGAGATAGACGCCACCTACCCTACCGAACATATCACGCGGGAGCTGGTGGAAGAAACGCTGACGCACTTTCTGGGTGCTATCGAGCAGGTGCCCCCTGCCTTTTCCGCCTGCATGGTGGACGGCAAGCGCGCTTACGAGCTGGCACGTAAAGGCGAGGATGTGGAACTAAAGGCGAAGCAGCTTGTTATTGATGAGATAGAGCTGCTGGAATGCCGTCTGGACGATCCGGAACCGATGATCCGAATCCGTGTGGTGTGCAGCAAAGGGACGTATATCCGTGCTCTTGCCCGTGACATTGGCGAAGCCCTCCACAGCGGAGCTCATCTGACGGGACTGATCCGCACACGTGTAGGAGACGTCCGTCTGGAAGATTGTCTGGACCCGGAGCACTTTAAAGAGTGGATAGACCGGCAGGAAATAGAAAACGACGAAGATAATAATTAACGTAATAAGGAATAGATATGAAGCTATCACAATTCAAATTTAAATTACCCGAGGATAAAATCGCTTTGCATCCTACGAAGTATAGAGATGAGTCGCGCTTGATGGTGTTACACCGTCGTACTGGAGAGATTGAACACAAGATGTTCAAGGATGTTTTGAACTACTTTGATGATAAAGACGTATTTATATTCAACGATACGAAAGTATTCCCGGCACGTCTGTATGGTAATAAAGAGAAGACGGGCGCACGTATCGAAGTATTCTTATTGCGTGAACTGAACGAAGAACTCCGTCTGTGGGACGTACTGGTAGACCCGGCACGTAAAATTCGTATCGGTAACAAGCTGTATTTCGGTGCTGACGACTCGATGGTGGCGGAAGTAATCGACAATACCACTTCCCGTGGACGTACGCTCCGTTTCCTTTATGACGGGCCGCACGATGAGTTCAAGAAAGCTCTTTATGCATTGGGTGAGACTCCCCTGCCCCATTCTATCATCAACCGTCCTGTAGAGCCGGAAGATTCGGAACGTTTCCAGTCCATCTTTGCCAAGAACGAAGGTGCGGTGACTGCTCCGACAGCCAGCCTTCACTTCAGCCGCGAACTGATGAAGCGTCTGGAAATCAAAGGGATCGACTTCGCCTATATCACCCTGCATGCCGGTCTGGGTAATTTCCGTGATATCGACGTAGAAGACCTGACAAAACATAAGATGGACTCTGAGCAGATGATTGTGAATGCAGAAGCCGTAAATACAGTCAATAATGCCAAAGATAAGGGCAAAAACGTGTGCGCGGTGGGTACTACCGTGATGCGCGCTATCGAAAGTGCAGTGAGCACGGACGGCCACTTGAAGGAGTTTGAAGGATGGACCAACAAGTTTATCTTCCCTCCGTATGAGTTTACCGTAGCCAATTCGATGATCTCTAACTTCCACATGCCGCTTTCTACACTGCTGATGATTGTTGCCGCTTTCGGTGGTTACGATCAGGTGATGGATGCCTATCATGTAGCGTTGAAGGAAGGCTATCGCTTCGGTACCTACGGTGATGCGATGCTGATTCTGGACAAATAAGGAAAGGCACGGCCATGAAAATCTGTCCTAAATGCCACGAAGAGGTAGAAGATAGCTTTGAAATCTGCTGGAACTGTAACTACAGTTTCCCGGATGATAAGATATTGGACCTGTCTGCTGTAGAAGAAGCGGACGATAGCGGACGTTCCATCGATTGCCTGCGTTGTCAGGTGAAGATGATCTATTCCGGCAAATATGAGTTTCATGAGGGAATGAATACGGGAGTCTTCGGAAACCTGTTCGAATTGTTCCAGAATCGTGAAGCTTTCGATCTGTATGTCTGCCCCAAGTGTGGCAAGGTAGAGTTCTTTGTTCCATTGAACGAAGAATACCGTTTAAGGTAGAATAGATTTCTAATGGCAAGAGTATATATGAGTCTCGGCACTAATCTGGGAGATAAAGAGAAGAATCTCCGGGATGCCGTGCATAAAATAGAGGAGCAGATAGGGAAAGTGATTTCCCTGTCTGCTTTTTATATGACAGCTCCCTGGGGCTTTGAGTCGGATAACAGCTTTCTGAATGCAGCCGCATGCATAGAAACGGAGTTGCTGCCTCTGGAAGTGCTGCAGAAGACGCAGGAGATAGAGCGTGGACTGGGACGCACACATAAATCAACAGGCGGTGTGTACAGCGACCGCTTGATTGATATCGACCTTTTGATGTATGACGATCTGATACTTTCGGCTACTTCTCCCTCTGGAGCAGAACTGAACCTCCCCCATCCCTTGATGGCGGAACGTGACTTCGTGATGAAGCCGATGGCAGAGATTGCCCCCGAACTGGTGCATCCGGTGCTGGGAAAGACAATGAGCCTACTTCTTTCTCTTCTTATCGGCGATAAACTTAGGTAGATAAGCGATACACCCTACCAATACTGCATATAACAGGTGAATGTCTTGAAATTCAATTTTCAAGAAGTGGCATACAATGGCGTAAATGGCAATCGTAAATCCGATGTAAAGAGCCAATACAAAGATTGTTTTTAGCTTATTATTTAGAATCATGACTTTTCTTGTTTCAGGTAAATAATCCGTTTTATTTCCTGTATATATGTGTTAAACATTGCCCAAAGATAAATATAATCTCCGAATAATACTTATCTTTGTCCCCGAAATGAAAGTGTGGACAGATTTGAGTAGCTTGCAACCACGGAAAAAAATGCTAAAACACGTCTTGTTGACGCCTTTTCGGCAGCATTTCCGCAGCACTCACCTCTTCTCCGTCTCTTCTCGTTTCTAGTTCTTAATTTTTAATTCTTAATTTAAGAAAGATGGGATACTTATTTACATCCGAATCGGTGTCAGAAGGACACCCCGACAAGGTAGCCGATCAAATATCGGATGCCGTGCTTGACAAACTGTTGGCTTACGACCCCAGTTCTAAAGTAGCTTGCGAAACACTAGTAACTACCGGACAGGTAGTATTAGCGGGTGAGGTGAAAACTAAAGCGTACGTTGATCTCCAACTCATTGCACGTGAAGTTATTAAGAAAATCGGTTACACCAAAGGAGAGTACATGTTCGAAAGCAACTCTTGTGGTGTTCTTTCCGCCATTCATGAGCAAAGCCCCGACATCAACCGTGGCGTAGAGCGTCAGGACCCGATGGAACAGGGTGCGGGCGATCAGGGTATGATGTTTGGTTACGCTACGAATGAGACGGAAAACTATATGCCGCTTTCACTCGATCTGGCGCACCGTATTCTACAGGTTCTTGCCGACATTCGTCGTGAAGGAAAGGTGATGACTTACCTTCGCCCCGACGCCAAGAGCCAGGTAACGATTGAATATGACGACAACGGAACTCCCGTCCGTATTGATACGATTGTAGTTTCTACCCAACATGACGACTTTATTCAGCCGGCAGACGATTCTGCCGAAGCTCAGCTCAAGGCTGACGAAGAGATGCTGTCTATCATCCGTCGTGATGTTATCGACATCCTGATGCCTCGTGTCATCGCTTCCATCCACCACGATAAAGTGCTGGCACTGTTCAACGATCAGATTATCTATCATGTCAACCCGACCGGGAAATTTGTGATCGGTGGTCCTCATGGAGATACCGGTCTGACAGGCCGTAAGATTATTGTTGATACTTACGGTGGCAAGGGTGCTCACGGTGGTGGTGCTTTCTCCGGAAAGGACCCCAGCAAGGTAGACCGCAGCGCAGCTTATGCAGCCCGCCACATTGCTAAGAATATGGTTGCAGCAGGTGTTGCCGACGAAATGCTCGTACAGGTGAGCTATGCCATCGGTGTAGCGCGTCCTATCAATATCTTTGTCGACACTTACGGACGCAGCCACGTGAATATGACTGACGGCGAAATCGCCCGTGTCATCGACCAGTTGTTCGATCTTCGCCCGAAAGCTATCGAAGAACGCCTGAAACTTCGTAACCCGATCTATCAGGAGACTGCCGCTTATGGTCACATGGGACGTGAGCCGCAGGTGGTATCGAAAACGTTCTTCTCTCGTTATGAGGGCAACAAGACCGTAGAAGTGGAACTCTTTACCTGGGAGAAACTGGACTACGTGGATAAGATCAAAGCTGCTTTTGGTCTGTAATTTGTTTGAAATCAGCTTATAGCTTTACAGCTATTTAGTCCATAGTGAGCCGCAATATCATCTCTTCTTAAGCGGGAGAGATGGATTGCGGCTTTTGTTGTTCGGGAGGTTTTACAGGGAATATAGTTATTTGCTGTTTGCAAACAGCAAAATTCAGTTTTATTTGCTGTTTGTAAACAGCAAATGACTATATTTGTATCCCTTTCCGTGAGTTTCTCCTGTTTTATAAGCAGTTGGGGGTTACCTATATAGGAAAGAAAAGCGAGAAAAAATGCTTCAAGAATATATGTCAACAGAAAATGATGTATTGGTGATGACATCAAACAATATATAAAAGCATATCAACTCTGATATATTACATAAAATGCCAAACTTCGACGAATACATCCGTAACGGAGAACCTGACAAGAAAGAAAGGGCTTCGGCTTGGAAAACCGCTATCGGTCTTCAAGCTGTAGATGGTTTGCAGACCTCCGATTATCTGAAAGATACTGCGGTCAAACATATTGAGGGTGATATCAGCATTGATGAAGTGAAAGCACTTATCAATGGATATTACCAATCCAAGACTGTACGCACTCCAAATGATGAAGATACGGAGGAAGCGGACAAGGTTTCTGCCAACATTGCCCGAATCTTGAATGAAAAGTCATTTGCTTTTTCTGTAACCGGATTCACTTCAATTCATCGAAGGCTGTTTGAAGGTGTATTCAAATTTGCAGGTAAAATCCGAGACTATGACATCACAAAGAAAGAATGGGTGCTTCGTGGCGATACCGTATTGTATGTCAATGCAGAAGATTTACGTAGGGCAATAGAGTATGATTTGGAACAGGAAAAAAACTTCTCTTACAAAGGATTGTCTTTAGATAAAGTAGTTGAGCATATTGCAAAGTTCGTTTCAAACCTTTGGCAAATACATCCTTTTGGCGAGGGAAACACCAGAACAACGGCTGTTTTCACCATAAAATATCTGAGGAGCATCGGCTTCGATGTAAACAATGATCTATTTGCCGAACACTCTTGGTATTTCCGCAATGCGCTGGTTCGGGCCAATTACCGCAATGTGCGTAAAGGTATCGAACCGGATATGAGTTTTTTGACTCTGTTTTTCAGAAACTTGATGATGGGCGAACACAATGAATTAAAGAATCGGTATATGGTTGTGAATCCTCCATCTGAATGGGCGGAAGGGCAAAACCCGACAAGTAGCCGACAAGCAGCCGACAAGTACCCGACATGTTCAGCAACAGTACAAGCATTGATTGAAATATTGGCAAAACAGCAACTATCAATCAAGGAAATGCTTGCGGCTATGAATTTGAAAGACCGAGAGAACTTTATGGCAAATTATCTGAATCCTGCAATGAAAGAAGGTTTTGTTGCGATGCTCTACCCTAACAGCCCAAAACATCCTCGTCAGAAATATTTGCTGACAGTAAAAGGATTGACCGTTTACAATTCTAAGAACGAAGAGAATGACAGAAATATGATTTAATGCGACTGGCCATTTTAACCGTTTGGTTAAAATTGAGCTGTTTATAAGCTATGATTGATAAAATCGTTATATTTGTAGTATTACGTTTATGTAGGGCAACATGAACAGCAAGAAATTGATTTTGTCGGAATAAAACAAGGAAAGCGTGTATATATTCAAGTGATCTATTTGATAGCAGACGAGAAAACAAGAGAACGTGAGTTCGGAAATTTGGTGAATATTCCCGATAACTATCCTAAATATGTGGTCAGCTTGGATGAGTTTAATCGGGGAAGCGAAGTTGCCGGTATTGCACATTTGCATTTACTTGATTTCTTGCGGCTGACAAACCTGTAAGCGAATATTTACTTGTTATATTGGAGCATAAATGGCAAATGGCTATGTTTTCATTTGATTAATTCCTTCCTGATTTCAGTTAACTAAGCCGGCTGTTATTTCGGCAGAAACCAGGCATTATGAAGGGATTGAAGGTCCGGTTTATCAGATTGCTTGCCGTACACCTCTGCCCACAGACGGGCTTCTTCTTCAAAAAAGAGTTCATTGAGACTTTCTTCTGCGGTAGTCAACGTGTTTTCTGTTTCCATAGGATAAAAGTATTAATAAAGGGGCAAAAAAGAACGTTTTCGCCTTTCCCTTTGACTAACACATATAAGGATGCTGGAGGTACATTACATACTCCCCACGGGGGTACGAAACCGCCTATGAGAAGAGTCACAGGCAAAAAGATGCCTGCAACTGGTCAAGAGCAGGATTCCCTGCGCCCCATCATAAAATGTTAGTCGTTGCAAACGATACTATTTTTCAGATCTAAGCAAGAAATGACCGGAGAAATAATTTTCCCGTATCTTCTACATAATGATTAAATATGGATTTCTATTGTCATCTGTCAGCTTTTCACATATAATAGTCTCATAATAAACAGATTACTTCCTGACAATAAGCCCTGACAATAAGCTGACAATAGCAAAAGTTCCATTTTACTGTCATCTTATGGAGTGAGGGAAGTTTCCGATATATCTCACATTAAAGTGTATCAATATATTTTTTTGCCATCATTTGGCTCTGTCATTCAGACGAATGCCAATGAGAAATGGTCGGCTATGTCATTCAGACGACTGTAAGGAGGAAGAATCTCCTCTTTTGTGTGCGAGAAGAGCCTTCATTTCACACTGTCACCAACACTTCTCCTTTCGTTGT